>CALFIV010000283.1 GCA_937877295.1 uncultured Clostridia bacterium | reverse complement strand
GCCATTGAAGAAGAACGTGACATGCGCGTACTTCTCCGTCTCCGCGATGCGAAGCTGACAAAGACCATGATCCGCAATGTACGTACCGAACGTATTGGCAAGCGACTGCGGTTTGAACGCCACATGCAGCAGGCTTTCGAACGTCTTGTCATACTGCGTCATGGAGACGTAGTAGAGCGGGAAACGGCCGAATCTGCGTTCGAAGCCGCTGAAGTCGTCGAACAAATACGCGCGGGTGATTTCTCTTGCACGGTCCGGACGGAAGTTGAAGAAGATCACGCTGTCGTGACGGCCGATCGTCGCCGTAGGCTTGCCGTCGGTGAGCACGACCGTAGGCTGTACAAATTCGTCGGTATCGCCGCGATCGTAGCTCAATTGCATCGCTTCCGGGCCGGATGCGGCTGTGAAGCCTTCACCGTAGGTCAGCGCAGCATATGCGCGCTCAACACGCTCGAAGCGGTTGTCGCGATCCATTGCATAGAAGCGGCCCATGACCGTTGCGATCTTGCCGCAGCCGATCTCCGAGAGCTTTGCATCGAGCTGTTCGAGATAGCCCTTGCCGGAAGACGGCGGAACATCGCGGCCGTCCATGAAGCAATGCACGTAGACCTTCTCGAGTCCGTTGCGCTTTGCAAGCTCAACGAGCGCATAGAGATGCTCGAGGTGGCTGTGTACGCCGCCGTCGGAGCACAGTCCCATCAGATGCAGGGCAGAATCGTGCTCCTTGCAGTTTGCAATTGCGCCGACAAACGCCGGATTCTCAAAGAAATCTCCGTCCTGAATGGACTTTGTGATGCGCGTAAGCTCCTGATAGACGATACGTCCTGCGCCGATATTCGTATGACCGACCTCGGAATTCCCCATCTGGCCGTCGGGCAGACCCACGTCCATGCCGCTTGCACCGATCAGCGTATGCGGATAGGTCTTCCACAGGCGCATGAAATTCTTTGCGCCATCAGTCAGGATCGCGTTGTACTGTTTCTCCGTGCGATAGCCGAAGCCGTCGAGGATGATCAATGCGGTAATCGGCTTCATCAGAAATGGACCACCTTCGAGAAATCGTCCGCCTTGAGGCTTGCGCCGCCGATCAGACCGCCGTCGATCTCCGGCATTGCCATAAGCTCACTCGCGTTTTTCGGATTCATACTGCCGCCGTACTGGATACGAACCTTTTCGGCCGTTGCTTCGCCGAACACGCCTGCGATCGCCTTGCGGATGACGCCGATGGTCGCGTTTGCGTCTTCCTTCGTCGCAGTCTTGCCCGTACCGATCGCCCAGATCGGTTCGTAGGCGATGACGACGGATTCAACCTGCTCGTTGCTCATATCCTTCAGCGCCGCAACGGTCTGGCCGGAAACCAGCTCGTCCGTAACGCCTGCTTCACGCTGTTCAAGCGATTCGCCCACGCAGATGATCGGTGTAATACCCGCATTCAGAGCCGCAAGCGCACGCTTGTTGACCGTCTCGTCGGTTTCGCCGAAATACTGACGGCGCTCGGAATGTCCCACGATCGCGAATTCCACGCCGCGGCTCTTCAGCATATCCGCCGAGATTTCGCCGGTGAACGCGCCCTTTTCGGCCCAATGGATGTTCTGCGCGCCGAGCCTGATATTTGTGCCGGCGATCAGCTTGCCGACGCAGCAAAGATCGACGTACGGCGGGCAAACCACCACTTCGCACTTTGCATCCGCA
>CALFIV010000282.1 GCA_937877295.1 uncultured Clostridia bacterium | reverse complement strand
CTTATGTGGATCGTTTCGCCTGCGACTGGCATCGACTTGCAACCACAGACCCGAATTCGGACATCCATCACAGTATAAACCATTCTGCCGTGAATAGCAAAGGTTTTTTATGATTATTCCGCAATTTTTTCGAAAAGACCGGCGGCAATGCTCCGAAGCCTTACCTGCGGTCGTTGTCATACTGCGCGCGCGGGCCGCCGACATACTTCGGCCGCGAAAACGCCATGACGAGATTTGCTTCGCCGATGTGACGAAGCGGACTGTGTACCGGCACAGCGACGCAATGCAGATGCATACCGATCAGCGTGTCGCCGATATCGATGCCAAAGGTGGCCTGTCCGTTCAGGTTCTCGACCATCACCGCGTCCTCGATGCGTGCATAAGCCTCCGTCACACAAGCGCCGCCTGCATGCAGCCACGGTTTCACCCAGACCTGCTGCAGACCGTACTTTTTCATGGTCGCGCGGCTACAGCACAGCGAGCGGTTGATGTGCTCACAGCCCTGCACCGCAAGATCGAGTCCGGCTTCTTTCACCAAAGGCAGCAGCGCGTCGAGCACGGCTTTCGCCGCTTCCTCCGATGAGCCCGATCCGATGCGTTTGCCCACGATTTCGCTGGTTGAGCAGCCGAGAACGATCAGCGAGCCCTGATCGGGCTTTGCCGCGTTCATCAGGATGCCGAAAGCTTCTTTGACCTGTTGTTTGATTTCCGTTTCGTTCATGCCTGTTCTCCTTATATCGGCTTCCCCGTATACAAGGAAGCCGCTGTACGATGCTGATCTTCGCCTTGAGTATATCCGCAATGCGATGCAAAGTCAAGCGAACCCTTTGCGTTTCCGGCCGGGATATGATATACTTTTCCTATGGAATTTGTCGAACGGTTAATGGAATGGTATCCGGCGCATCACCGCGATCTGCCGTGGCGCAGAACGCACGATCCGTACGCGATCTGGGTTTCGGAGATTATGCTGCAGCAAACGCGCGTTGCGGCGGTGATCCCCTATTATGAACGCTTCCTGAAAGCGCTTCCGGACGTCGCGGCGCTTGCGGCGGTCGACGACGATCGGCTCAACCGCCTGTGGCAGGGGCTGGGCTACTATTCGCGCACCCGAAATCTCAAAAAAGCGGCAAACGAGGTGCTTTCGCGCTTTGCGGGACGCATGCCGGAGTCCTATCAGGCGCTGCTTTCGCTGTCCGGCGTCGGCAGTTATACCGCAGGCGCGATCGCGTCGATCGCGTTCGGCGAGCGCGTGCCTGCCGTGGACGGCAATGTGCTGCGCGTATACGCACGGCTTCGGAACGACCCGTGCGACGTCGCCGATCCGGCGACGAAAGCGCGCGTGTTTGACGCGTTGAAAGCGGTCATGCCGGCTGATCCGGGCATGTTCAATCAGGCAATGATGGAGCTCGGCGCAACCGTGTGCGTGCCGAACGGACGGCCGAACTGCGAAGCGTGTCCCCTTGCGCCCGTCTGCAGGGCAAAGGCGGCGGGCACGGAAGCGCTCCTTCCGAATAAAACGCCCAAAAAGCCGCGGACGGTCGAAAACCGTACGGTGTTCGCTCTGTTTGACGCCGATGCACCGCTGCTGCGGAAGCGTCCGGACAATGGGCTTTTGGCCGGGCTCTATGAGCTTCCGAATGTTTCGGGAACGCTTTCGACCGACGAGGCGATGCAGCAGCTTTCCGCATGGGGCTTGCATCCGGTGGGCGATGTGCAAAGCTATTTTGCGAAGCAGATCGGAAGAGCGTCGTGTAGGGAAAGAG
>CALFIV010000281.1 GCA_937877295.1 uncultured Clostridia bacterium | reverse complement strand
ATGCCGAGGTGCAGCTCGAGGATCTGACCGATGTTCATACGCGACGGAACGCCGAGCGGATTCAGAACGATCTGCAGCGGAGTGCCGTCCGGAAGGAACGGCATATCCTCTTCGGGGAGGATGCGGGAGATAACGCCCTTGTTGCCGTGACGGCCTGCCATCTTATCGCCGACGGAAACCTTGCGCTTCTGTGCGATGTAGACGCGAACCATCATATTGACGCCCGGGCTCAGCTCGTCCTTGTTCTCTCGGGTGAAGATCTTGACGTCAACGACGACACCGCCTTCGCCGTGCGGCACTCTCAAAGACGTGTCGCGCACGTCGCGCGCCTTTTCGCCGAAGATCGCGCGCAGCAGGCGCTCTTCCGCAGTGAGCTCGGTCTCGCCCTTCGGGGTGACCTTGCCGACCAGAATGTCGCCCGAACGCACCTCCGCGCCGGGGCGGATAATGCCGTTTTCGTCGAGCTGCGCCAGCGCGTCCTCGCCGATGTTCGGGATGTCGCGGGTGATCTCTTCCGGTCCGAGCTTCGTTTCACGTGCTTCGACCTCGTGCTCCTCGATATGGATCGACGTATAGACGTCTTCCTTGACGAGCTTCTCGGAGATCAGGACCGCGTCCTCATAGTTATAGCCTTCCCACGTCATGAAGCCGATCAGGATGTTGCGGCCGAGTGCGATCTCGCCGCCCTGCGTCGATGCGCCGTCCGCGATGACGTCGCCCTTCTTCACGCGTTCGCCATGCTCCACGATCGGGCGCTGATTCAGGCACGTGCCCTGGTTGGAGCGGCGGAACTTCAAAAGCTTATAGCGATACGGTACGCCCGCGTCGCTGGTGATCTCGATCGTGTCCGCGTCGACATAGGTGCAGACGCCGTCGCACTGTGCCAGCACCGTGATGCCGGAGTCGGCAGCCGCCTTGTGCTCCATGCCGGTCGCCACAACGGGCGCTTCGGGCTTCAGAAGCGGAACGGCCTGACGCTGCATGTTCGAACCCATCAGCGCACGGTTTGCGTCGTCGTTCTCAAGGAACGGGATCATTGCCGTTGCGACGGAAACGAGCTGCTTCGGAGACACGTCGATGTAATCGACCTCATTGTTCTTGACCTCGATGATCTGGTCGAGCCGGCGGGCAACCAGACGGTCGCGCTTGAACCAATGCGTGTTTTCGTCGATCGGTTCGTTCGCCTGCGCAACGATCGCGCCGTCCTCTTCGTCTGCGGTGAGATACACGATCTCATCGGTGACGATGCGATTCTTCTTGTCGATCACGCGGTACGGCGCTTCGATGAAGCCGTACTCGTTGATGCGCGCATAGGTGGACAGCGAGTTGATCAGACCGATGTTCGGACCTTCCGGCGTCTCAATCGGGCACATTCTGCCGTAGTGCGAATAGTGAACGTCGCGGACCTCGAACGTTGCGCGGTCGCGGTTCAAGCCGCCCGGGCCGAGTGCCGAAAGACGGCGCTTATGCGTCAGCTCGGAAAGCGGATTCGTCTGATCCATGAACTGCGAAAGCTGGGAAGAACCGAAGAACTCCTTGATCGCAGCGGTGACCGGACGGATGTTGATCAGGTTTGACGGCATGACCACGTCCATATCCTGCAGACCCATGCGCTCGCGTACCACGCGTTCGAGACGCGTGAGACCAACGCGGATCTGATTCTGCAAAAGCTCGCCGACCGAACGGATGCGGCGGTTGCCGAGGTGGTCGATGTCGTCCGTCCTGCCGATGCCGTAAGGCAGGTTGATGAGGTAGGAGATCGAAGCGACCATATCGTCCGGAACGATGTGCCGCGGGATCAGATCGTCGTAATGGCTGCGGAAGAAATTCTTCAGCTCATCGCCCTCGAGCCCCTTCTCCTCCGCCTGCTTCAGAAGCGCTTTGAGCGTCGGAATGTGAACGTCTTCGTTGAGTCCCGCTTCGATCGGCGCAAACGGCAAAAAGCCCGCTGCGGACGCGAAGTAGTTGCCCACGACCTTGACGCGGCCGAACTCTTCGGTGGAGATCCACACGGCGTTGATGCCGGCATTCTGGATCGCTTCCGCTGTCGCCCTGTCGATCGTCTGACCGGCCTCGACAAAGATCTCGCCGGTTTCCGAATCGGTGACCGCTTCGTCCGCGATCTGATCACGGATGCGCGCTTTCAGCGCCAGCTTTTTGTTGTACTTGTAGCGGCCGACGCGCGCGAGGTCGTAGCGATTGTCGAAGAACAGCCCGTGCAGGAGATTGCGTGCGCTTTCCTCCGTCGGCGGCTCGCCGGGACGCTGGCGCTTGTAGATCTCTTCGAGACCGTCCGCGACGGAACGGCAGGGATCCTTTGCGAGCGTCGCTTCGAGACGTTCGTCGTTGCCCAGAAGATCGAGAATCTCCGCGTTCGTGCCGTAGCCGATCGCACGAAGCAGCGCGGTGATAAAGACCTTGCGCTGACGGTCGATCTTGACATAGAGAACGCCGTTGGAGTCGGTCTCATACTCGAGCCATGCGCCGCGGTTCGGGATCACCTGGCTCGAAAAGAGCTGTTTGCCCATTTTGTCCGTCGTTGCCGCATAGTATGCGCCCGGCGAACGAACGAGCTGCGAAACGATAACGCGCTCCGCGCCGTTGATGATAAACGTGCCCTGCG
>CALFIV010000280.1 GCA_937877295.1 uncultured Clostridia bacterium | reverse complement strand
CTGATCTCCGCGCTGCACAAGTCGATGCGCAATTCCGACCCGGACGCGGCGGTGTACTGGCTGGCGCGCATGCTCGAGGCGGGCGAAGATCCGCTGTATATCGCGCGGCGCGTCACGCGCTTTGCGAGCGAGGACGTGGGATTAGCCGATCCGCGCGCGCTGGAGATCGCCGTCGCGGCCTATCAGGCCTGCCATGCAATCGGCATGCCCGAATGCTCCGTGCATCTTTGCGAAGCTGTCGTCTATCTGTCTCTTGCGCCCAAATCGAATGCGCTTTATCTGGCGTATGAGCATGCAAAGACCGACGCGATTTCGCAGCTTGCCGAACCCGTGCCGCTGCACATCCGAAACGCCGTGACATCGCTCATGAAGGACGTCGGCTACGGCAAGGGCTACCGCTACGCGCACGACGCGAAGGAAAAGCTGACCGACATGCAGTGCCTGCCCGACTCTTTGAAGGATCGCACCTATTACGAGCCGACCGAGCAGGGCCTCGAAGCCCGCTTCAAGGAACGCCTCGAAAGCATCAAGGCGTGGAAAGCCGAACAGAGCAAAGAATAAAGCGGCTGTTCAGAAAGTCAAACCGCGTGTCATCCTGAGGCGAGATGGTACGCGCATCAGGCTCAGAATGACAGGACCTTCTGAACAGCCCTTCTTATTACATTTATAATCGATTTATCGTTTGTTATTCGCCGTCGCCGACGATGATCCGATAGATTCGATCGAGATCGTCCTTATTGTAATAGTGGATGATCAGCTTGCCCTTGTCCTCGTCGCCCTCATATGCGACCTTGGTGCCGAGGCGATTTCGCATCGTGTGCAGTGCAGCTTTCATCTCTGCCGACGGCTCGGCCTTCGGCTTCGGCTTTCGCTCCATAGCGGCAAAGCGCAGCTCGTCCTCGAGCCTGCGCACCGACCAGTCGTGCTCGATGCATTTTTCGGCAAGCTCCTTTTGCAGCTTTGCATCCGCAACGCCCGCGAGCATCTTGCCGTGTCCGGCGGAGATCTTGCCCTCCTTGACGAGCTTCTGCACCGGCTTCGACAGCGTCAGAAGACGCAGCGCGTTTGCGATCGCCGGGCGGCTCTTGCCCACGCGTTCGGAGACCTCCTCTTGTGTCAGATCGTGCTGCTGCATCAGAAGCTTCAATGCTGCGGCTTCCTCAATCGGGTTCAGATCTTCGCGCTGAATGTTTTCGACGAGACTGATCTCCATCAGCGTATCATCATTCGCTTCGGTCAGGACTACCGGTACGGACTTGAGCCCTGCAAGCTTTGCCGCACGAAAACGGCGTTCCCCGGCGACGATCGTATAGCGCAAACCGTTTTTGCGCACCAGCAGCGGCTGCACCACGCCATGGCGCTTTAAGGACGCCGCGAGCTCCTTGAGCTTGTCCGGATCAAAGGTCTTGCGCGGCTGATCGGGATTGGTGTCGATATCATAGAGGCTCACGGTCACCGTGCCGCCCTGTTCCTGCTCCTGCTCTTCAAAATCGCTGAGGATCGCGTCCAGCCCGCGTCCGAGGCCCATCTGTTTCTTAGCCATGTTGTTCCTCCCTCTTGATGAATTCTTCCGCAAGACTTGTGTACGCGCGCGCACCGACGTTGCGCGGATCGTAGAGCGTGATCGGTAAGCCGTGGCTCGGTGCTTCGCTCATGCGCACAGAGCGCGGAATGATCGTGTTGTAGACCTTGTCCTTGAAAAAGTGCTTGACCTCTTCGACGACCTGCACGCACAGATTGAACCGTGCGGAGAACATCGTCAGCACCACGCCCTGGATGTCGAGCGCGTCATTGAGGCTGCGGCGCACAATCTTGACAGTGTTCATCAGCTGCGAAAGCCCCT
>CALFIV010000279.1 GCA_937877295.1 uncultured Clostridia bacterium | reverse complement strand
CTTCAAGGCAAAGTGGAACACGAATGAGACGCTGTTCACCCTGATGATGAACTATGTCGCTTTGCAGCTGGTCAAGTTCGTGATCTCGTACCGCGGCAAGGGCGTCAAGTATCCTTGGTCGCAGAACGGCACGGTCGTCGGCATCTTCAATTCCGTCGAACAGGAAGGCGGACAGCTGCTCGGCACGTACAAGGTCGGCTGGTTTCCGGAGTTGGGGGGCACGCGCTATCTGCTGCCGCTGCTGGTTGTGGGCGTTTTGACGGTGCTCATCTATGTCTATCTTAAGTACAGCAAGCACGGCTACGAGATCGCGGTCGTCGGCGAGAGCGAACGCACGGCAAGCTATGCGGGCATCAAGGTCAATCGCATCATCGTGCGCACGATGGTGCTGTCCGGCATGATCTGCGGACTGATCGGATTCCTCATCGTCGGCACGGACCGTACGCTGACCGAAACGCTGGTCGACGGACGCGGCTATACCGCCGTCATGGTCTCGTGGATGTCGCAGTTCAATCCGATCGGCATGGTGTTCTCGTCGTTTCTGATCGTATTCATGCAGTACGGCGCAAAGGAAGTCGCGAGTCTGCCGTCGCTCAATCTGAACCATTCGTTCGCGGACATCTTAACCGGCATCATCTTGTTCTTTATCATCGGCTGCGAGTTCTTTATCTCCTACAAGCTGCAGTTCGGCCGGCATAAGAAGAGGGAGGGATAAACTATGTGGAGCTTTCTGGTATCCTTTATTCCCAGAGCGGTGATGCAGGGCATGCCGCTTCTGTACGGCAGCACGGGCGAAATTTTGACGGAAAAATCCGGTAATCTGAACCTCGGAATTCCGGGCATTATGTATGTCGGCGCAATCTCCGGCGTCATCGGCACGTTCTTCTATGAACAGGCGACCGTCGCGGCCGGAAAGCCGATGTCGGCGGTTCTGGCGGTGCTGATTCCGCTGCTCTGCTGCCTGCTCGGATCGCTTTTGATGGGCTTGCTTTACTGCTTTTTGACCGTTACGCTTCGCGCAAATCAGAACGTTACCGGTCTTGCCATGACGACGTTCGGCGTCGGGTTCGGCAACTTCTTCGGCGGCTCGCTGATCAAGCTTGCGCACAGCGAAGTCCCGAGCCTGACCTTTGCCACCACCTGTGCCTACTTCGGCGACGGCAATCACCCCGGCTGGCTCGCGTATGCCGGCATCGTCATCGCGATCCTCGCATCACTGTTTCTGCGCTATACCCGCACGGGCCTGCAGCTGCGCGCCGTCGGTGAGAATCCGGCGACCGCGGACGCCGCCGGCGTCAACGTCACCCGATACAAATACCTTGCTACCATCATCGGCAGCATGATTGCGGGACTCGGCGGTCTCTATTACGTTATGGAATGCGCGCACGGCACGTGGGCAAACGAAGGCTTCGGCGACCGCGGCTGGCTTGCCATCGCGCTGGTCATCTTCACCACATGGCGGCCGAGCGTCAGCATCTTTGCGTCGATCCTGTTCGGCGGACTCATCATCCTCTCCGAGCATCTGTCCCTGTCGCTCGGCGTCAAGGAGCTCTATAAGCTTGCACCTTACGTGGTCACGCTGGTCGTTCTGATCTTCGTCTCGCTGCGCAAGCGCAAGGAGGATCAGCCGCCGCAGAGCCTCGGTCTCGCCTACTTCCGCGAAGAACGGTAATCGAATTCAAACAAAAAAACGAGGGTCGCCTGACTCTCGTTTTTGTGATATGCGGATCAATCGTCAATCCTGAAAACAGCTCAGCTTTTCGCCGTTCAGCCAGCGCACCAGCTCGGGCGGGGTGTCGGGGACGTTGGTGGTGATAAACGTCGTCCGGCGCGGGACCATCTGCTCGGGGTCGTCGCTCTCCGCCCACACCACGCGCTGCAAAACCTTGTCGGCGCAATCCTTGGGATTGCCGTCGGGCAGCTCCTTGATCTGCAAAATGATCGACGCATGCTGCTGATCCGAGCTCCATCGTCCGAAGTTCGTCGTCGGGCTTTTCCAGAGCCACTGCATGCGCGTGCCGTCGCCGCGCGACTTTTGTTTGAGATAGCCGTTTGCGATATCCTGCGTGCAGCGCATCAGCCAGACCACGTGATACCCCGCACGCTGAAAATGCTCACAGACGTCAAAGAAGGAGGCTTCCATCAGAAGCCCGTCCTGCAGCATCATCGCCGTATGCCCGACCAGCACGAACGCGTCAAACGTCGTGCCTTTATAGGCGACGGGTACGTTGCGGCATTCGGGCGGAAACGCGCTCTGCCACTGCGCACGCCATGCGTCGGATGACGTTTGCCGGATCGGGTTCTTTTTTCGGAACAGGCACATAGGAATCTCCGTTCAGCAGCGGTACAGGAACGACATCGTGGTAACGTCGAACAATCCGCAGTCGGTCAGCCGCACCTCCGGAATGACCGGCAGGGCGAGGAAGGAAAGCAGAATCAGCGGATCGCACGCATCATCCGTGCCGAGCGCGCGGGCGGCATACAGAAGCGCCTGCTGCTTTTGCAGCACCGTTTCCACCGGCGCATCGCTCATCAAGCC
>CALFIV010000278.1 GCA_937877295.1 uncultured Clostridia bacterium | reverse complement strand
ATCCCACTTCGCTGCCTTCGCTGCCTTTGCTTCGTCGATCAGAACCTGCTTGATGGACGCGACGATACGCTTCTTGGCCTTGTCCGCTTCGAGGACCTTGACCTTGATGTTCTTGCCGACATACTCACCGAGATTCTCGACATACTTTGTGGAAACGTGCGAAGCCGGAATGAAAGCGCGGATACCGCCGTTGATTTCGGCGATCAGGCCGCCCTTGACGACTTCCTTACCCACTGCCTCATAGACCTTGCCTTCGACGTCGTCCGCCAGCATTTCGTCCCAGAGCTTCTTGCCTTCGACGTTCTTGCGGGACAGGCGTACATTGCCCTCGTCGTCTCTGACCATGAGAACTTCTACGTCGATGCTGTCGCCTTCCTTGACCACATCCTCGGCGCGGACTTCGGGATCCTGCGAGAATTCACCCTTTGGGATCACGCCGTCGGCCTTGTAGCCGATGTTCACAAACACTTCACCGTCCACGATCTGGATCACGGTGCCCGTGATGACCTGGCCGGGGTGAATGCGTCTGACGGTCTTTTCAAAGGCCTGCGCAAAGGTTTCGGGCTCGGCTTCCGCCGGCTCTTCGACAGCAACGGATGCCGCTGCTTCTTCGACTGCTTCTTCTGCCGCTTCAACGGTTTTCTTCACTTCTTCGACCGCTTCCGCAGCTTCTTTGGCGACCGCTTCACCGGCTGCCACAGCTTCTTCTGCAACGACTTCAGTGGTTTCGGCGACAACCTCAGCGGGAGCTTCCGCTTCGATGGTTTCTTGCGTCGTCTTTTCGAGTTCGCTCATTACTTGTTTAACCTCCCTAATCATCGCGTGGGGCGTCGATGCGCCTGCGATTACACCTATTATATCATCGTGTTTTATTTTTGCAAGAGAAATTTTGCCGATATCTTCGATGATTTCGGCATTCCGGCATGTTTTTTTACATAATTCAAGCAAAGCGCGCGTGTTTGCGCTGGATTGTGAACCCAACACATAGATGCGGGTGCAGATTTGTGCCAACCGCTCCGCTTCCTCCTGCCGCTTTTGCGTCGTATCGCAGATGGTACACACCGCATGCAGGACCTTGCACTTGTTTTCCAGGACGCGTTTGACCGCGTCATAGTCCGACTGCTTGGCGGTCGTCTGCGAGACAAAGGTCAGCGTCTCGAAGTCCGGCAGCGCTTCGGCCTCTTCGACGGAGCTTAAAATAATCGCATGCTTCCCCGCCCGGCTTCTGATGCCGACGACCTCCGGATGCGTGGGCTTGCCGAGAATCACAATGGGTTCGCCGTCCGCCGCCGCGTTCTCGGCGATGCGGTGAATGCGCTTGACAAACGGGCACGTCGCGTCGATGACCGAAACGCCTGCGTCGTTGCACACCCGAAACACCTCCGGCGGCGCGCCGTGCGCACGGATCACCAGCGTATCGCCCGTCCCGAGTCCCGAAACGTCCTCGACGGCCAGAATCCCGCGTGCGGCAAGCTCGTCGGTGACGCGCTCGTTGTGGATCAGCTTTCCATATGTATATACGCGCGCATGCGTGTCCGCCGCGCCGTTGACCAGATCGATCGCGCGGGAAACGCCGAAGCAGAACCCGCCGTGCTCCGCAAACAAAACCTGCATTACATGGCCTCCGCAATGTCTCTGAGCGTCATCATCGCATCGGTGATCGCGCAATTCACCGCGTCGACCGGCTTCTTGCCCGGGCAGCGCGCCTTGACCTCGGACGGATAGATCGGATCGCCGACCGCCGCTTTCACGCGCTGACCGAACTTGCGGTCGTGATGCACGAAATAGACCGGGATGATCGGCGCGTCCGCACGCAGCGCGATGAACGCGCAGCCCTTGTCGAAGGCGTCCATGTCGCGCTCGGTCGACGAGCGGTGTCCCTCCGGGAAGATGCCGAACGCCTTGCCCTTGTTGAGCAGATCGACCGCCTGCTTGATCGCCTTGGTGTCGGCGGTGCGCTGATTGACCGGGAAGCACAGAAGCAGCCGGAAAACCGTCCGCATCAGCTTGGAGGAGAACAGCGTCGATTTCGCCATGAAATGGATAAAGCGCGTGGTGACGCAGACGATCCATAAAGGATCGCTCATCTTGACGTGATTGGACACATAGATCACCTTGCCCTTGCTTTTCAGCGCTGCGCGGTTGTGGACCTTCGGCCGTCCGTACAGCAGCATGATGGGCTTTAAGATCAGCACGCCGAGGATGTACAGCATCGATCAGACCTCCCGAAGAACCATCTGCACAGCTTCTTCGATCGTCATGTGTGTGGTGTCGATTTTCATCGTGTCCGCGCCGCAGTAGAGCGGCATATATGCGCGCTCGCTGTCCTGTTTGTCGCGGCGGATGATGTCCTTGAGAATCGTCTCGTAATCGGCTTCCTGCCCCGCCTCGACAAGCTGCTTACAGCGGCGGTTTGCGCGTTCCTCCGCC
>CALFIV010000277.1 GCA_937877295.1 uncultured Clostridia bacterium | reverse complement strand
TCTTCCGATCTGTTATATACAGTATAGCCGCAAAACGCCGCAGCCGGGGTCACAGTTCGCAGCGGATGACAGCATTCGCAGGATATGCAGGCGCGCGTTGACGTCGGTGCAAGAAAGGAGCGTTGTCTATGAAAATGACAAGAATGGAATGGGCATACCTCAAGAAAATCGCCCTGGACCATCCATACTTCGATACCCACAAACTGCCGCTGACCGAGGCAGAGGCGAAGGCGATCGTCAAAGCAAACAACACAATGACGGGCGAAGCGTTTGTCGATTCCGTCTATGAAAGGCTGGGCATGGTCCGGCCGAAAAAGGAACGGAAGCCGTTTGCGTGGCTGCACAGCATTGGCGATCTGTTTGCCGTGCCGCCGATCCGCAGACTCGCCATCGCTGTGCTGGCGGTCATTCTGCTGGCCGTCTTCTTTGCGGCGACGCCCACAGGCCGGGCGGTTGCGGAGAGCGTGTGTCAATATGTGATTCAATTGCTTGACAAACATGCTGCTATTATTCCAGCTTCTGAAAATGAGGAAATACGAATCGTTGATCCAATTTCAGAAGACTATGCTTTGATTCATAAAACAGAAATAATGACTGGGGAAAAGCATAATTCTACAATTGCACAATTTTCTGTCGACACTGGAAAGCGCCCGCTTTTGCTGCCTCTATCTATCATTGACATTTCATATGAAACAGATATGGGTATCCTGCTTACTGTTACCTATCAGACAGATAACAACGCGATTGTAACGACTATACAAGAGTGGGACAACGATGAAACCATTATAACGGTTGCAAAAGGACAATATCTCACAACCACGGATTATCCGAATATTAAATATGCGATTGATGCGAATGACAACAGCCTCTCGATTATCGATCAGCTTGAGGATTCTGTAATAATTGTATTTTCGGACGGAACAGTTTCGTTAAATGCAATGATAGAAATGCTGAGCGAGCAATAAGAAGAACAACTATAAACCTTGTCATTCTGAGCCTGCGGCGAAGAATCTATGATCATCGAATCAAAAAGCACCGAGCAATATGCAAGATTCGTTCAGAGACCCTTCGTCGCTACCAATTATGAGCAAGAGCTAAATAGTGAGCTCATCAGGATGACACTCGAGGTTAATACATTTCGCTGTGTTTTTAGATCGAGTAGTTTTTCTCGTAGGTGCTTGATACGGTGTTGCCGATAACCGTAACGCGGAGGTGATATGTGCCGGAAGAAAGCGTTTTATTTTTGCTGATGGTAAAAATGACTTTTGAAGAAATTGCATATATCGAATCAACGACATTGTAAGAGGCATCATAAAGAACTAAATTGACGGTAACCTGTTCTGCTGCGGGATTTAGGACTCTTGCCCACATTTTATATGTAGAGCCGGAAACATGGTCTAAGCCAAAGGAAACAGAAATAGCCGCTCTGTCCGGCTGCGTATCCGCATCCGCGTCGGCAGCGGCAAAAGACGGGACGGTCACCGCCATGCACATCAGCAAGGCAAGAACCAAACATAGCCACTTTTTCTTCATAAAAACCTCCAAAAAACAAAAATTTGGGTTTCCCCACCTACGGAGACACCGCAAACCGAAAAAAATCCCTTGCGATATATTTTTCTTGCCGGGGATTTTTGACGGGGCTGCGGTGTTATAGTATTTGGTTCATCCAGAACCGCTTTGCACGGGAGAGGGCATCACACACCCCTTCACCGGCCCTCTCCCGCAGGCCGTGCGGCGCAAAGTTTACAAATCCTTCATGAAAATCTTGCAGCACAATCGCCCCCCGGACCGTCATATATAGAGGACGGCGCGGGAGGCTTTGTTTTGGGCATATGCTTCGCGCGAGGCCGTCCGCGCGGATCGGAATGAACCGAAACCGGAGGCGAATCCTGCGGCGCTGCACAAAATTTCAACATTTTTTGCTTCGTTCATCCAGATTTTACAACTCTGATACAACTTTGTGACAACTCTGTGACATCTCGGGTTTACAATAGTATCTGTAAACGGTTACAAATTCATTACAGATTGATAACGACTTTTTGAGCGAAGAACGCTACGATGGTGGAAAGGACGAAGCAAAGGGAGTAACGGCATGAGACAGATATTGGGAGATTTGCGGCGCGCGATTTTCGGGCGGCCCTTTTTGATCGCATTCGGCGGGATGGTGCTGTGTCTTTTGATCGGCTCGTTTTCGGAAGCGCTCGGCGTGTTTCGTATGGAGCAGGCGCAGGTCCTGTACGGCTATCACAACGAGCTGCTGCTGAACGCGCTTTCAAGCGACATCATCCTCTTTGCCGTGCCGATCCTTGCCGCGATCCCCTACACCACCGCGTTCACCGACGACGTCAAGTCCGGCTATCTGAAGCCGTATCTGACCCGTACAAGCGTTTCGCGCTACATCCTCGGCAAAGGCCTCGGCGCTGCCGTCTCGGGCGGGCTTGCGCTGACGCTCGGCATCCTTGCCGCGCAGGGCATTTTTCTGCTCGTCTTTTCGCCGATCGAGGTCTACGGCGAGTGGGCGGTCGAATCGAAGATCCCGGACATCATCCTTCGTCTGTTTCTCTTCTTCCTCTCCGGCGCCATGTGGGCAAGCGTGGGACTTTTGGCGTCCTCTTTGACACAGAACGTCTATCTTGCGTATGCCGCGCCATTCATCTTCTACTATGTGCTGATCATTTTGCAGGAGCGCTATTTCCGCTCCACCTTCATGCTGAACCCGAAAAATTATCTGACGATGCAGGGCGCATGGCCGCTCGAGGGAAAGAGCGCGGCGCTGACGCTTCTGATGCTGGTGCTGATTTTGCAGCTCGTCTTCTATATGACCGTGCAGACGGAGCTTCGCGACGACAAGCGGCAGAAACGTCATTATGCGGCGCAGGACTTCTCGCAAAAGCTGCTTGCCCGCCGCATCGAACGCACAAAGCCGAGAAAAGCGCGCAGGGAGAACCCCGTACTCTACACGCTGTCGCAGGTGTGGGCGGTCGTGCGCTACAACTTTCGCATGTGGCGCGGAAACGTGCGCATCATCCTGACGTTTGCGCTCGCATTCATTCTGTGCTTCCTGCTTTCGGACAAGGCGGCGAGCTTTGCCTATGAAATGAACACGGCCATGCAGGCGTTCGAGCCGTTTGTGTGGACGTTCGGCGATGCAAATTCCGTGCTGCTCATTTCGCTGCTGCTCGTTCTGCTGTTTGCGGACATTCCGTTTTTAGGCGCGGGCGTGCCGTATTATCTGGTGCGCATGAAGCGCAGCACGTGGGCGTGGGGGCAGCTTGTGTATCTCGTCCTTGCGACGCTGCTCTATATGGTGTTCATCCTGATCGCCACGACGCTGATCTGTATGCAAAATAGCTTTTTAGGCAACATGTGGTCGGAAACGGCGGCAATCCTCGGCTATTCCGGCGCGGGCAAGGCGGTTGCGCTGCCGGCGCTTGTCAAGACGCTTGAGATGTCGCGTCCGTACCAGTGCGCCGAGACGATATTCCTCCTGATGCTGCTGTACACGCTCGTGCTTGCGCTGCTGATGCTTCTCATGAAACTGCTGCGCGGCAAGAGCGC
Source organism: uncultured Clostridia bacterium (assembly GCA_937877295.1). Next base: position 2,846 of record CALFIV010000277.1, on the reverse strand, counting down.
GGGCGTGGTTGCGGCGTTCGGCTTCTCGCTCTATGGGCTGCTCCTGAATCCCGAGCTCATCAAGCAGATGTTCAACCTGCCCGACGAGCTGATGTACAAGGCGAACGTCGCGGTCGGCTGGCTCAGCCCCTTGAATCAGGCGACGTATCACATGCACAACTTCGGGTACGACCTACTGCCGCGGCTTTGGCAGACGTATGCGATCTTCCTGACCCTGATCGCAGGATTGATGACGGGCATCCTGATCGCGATCCGCAAGTACAACTTCATGTTCTTGGGAACAGAGAACACCTAAAGGAGAATCCCTCGATGAAACGATTTCTCATGATTCTTTTAGCTCTTTCCGTGCTTCTTGCCTGCGTGCCGACGCCGGAGGAGGAAGCGGTGGTCAATAAAGCGGACGGACGCGTATCGGAGGTGATCGCGCAAAACGGCGTGGGGTTTTCGACGGACGAATACCGCATCTCGATGCCCGCGACATGGACCGCCGCGCCAGAAGGACACGGCGGCACGGTCGAAACTGTGATCGACGCAAGGATCGTGTTTCCGGACGTCACGCGCATTCCGACGCTCGAACTGCTGCCGACCGGGATCACACCCGAGGCGGTCTATGCGTTCTGCGAAGCGATCGCGCCGGGCAGCAGGCTGATGCGGATTCCGGTCGACGAATTCGGCATGGCGCGGCGCACACGCACGCAGGTCCTTGCGGAGATTGAGGCGAACAACGATCGCATCGAGCATGCAGCGGAGCTTTTGCCGGACGTCGAGGAATCGGAGCGCATCGAATATCGCAGGGCCTTGGAACAGGCGAACGCCGAGCTGATGCAGGAATACGCGTCGCTGCCGGAGGACGAAGCGCCGACGCCCGCGGACGTTGCGGCATTGAAAGCAGACGGATTTCAGGGCGAGGTCGGATTGTTCGACGCCAACGGAACGCAGATCGCGTTTCTGACGCTGATCTTTGACAGCGGCGGCGCGCAGCGCGAGCAGATGCATATGCGCGTCGCGGACTGGAGCAAAACGGGTACGCCCATCGAAGCCGAGGACGCGGTTGCGCAAACCCTGCGCATTCTGGAAGCGCTCGGCTGCGCGGACCGGTATGCCGTCGAATCTCTGCAGGAAGGCAAGACGATTGTGACGGTCAACTGCACGCCGACGTACGGCGGCGTCGGGTATCTGTCCGGCGGCGATAACGACTGGACCGGCGATTATATCGCGTTCGATCCGGAGGATTCCTTTTCGATTTCGTTCGACAAAACGAGCGGCGTCGCGACCAACGCGTCGTGGTGCGGCAGCGCCAAGGTGCTGCGCGAGGCCTCCGAAAACACCGAGCTGATGCCGATTGCGCGCATCGAGGCGCAGGCAATCAAGGATCTCGATTATCTGCACGCGTGGGAAAATGACAACGTGCAGGGCCGGACGATCACGGTGCAGGAACTGCGGTTCGGATATAAACGCGTCAAAATGCCGGGCGGTAAGCGCATGCTGCTGCCGGCATGGGCGGTGGTCGGCGCAATCACCGATCGCGGCACGACGACCGACCTTGACACCGGCGAGGTCAACGCGTTCAACCATACAACCTATGAAGGTACGCTGCTGATCCTGAACGCGCTGGACGGCAGTCTGATCGGCAGCACAACGATCGAGTGAGAGGAGAAGCCATGAAGAGGATTGCCGTTTTACTGCTCGCATTGATTCTGCTCCTTGCCTGCGTGCCGACGCCGGAGCAGGAGTTTGTCGTCAACAAGGGCGACGGGACGGTCGAGCAAAAACTGAACGAGACGCCGATTCCTGCGGCGGAGGCACAGCCGGAGCAAGCGCCGGAGGAAACAGCGCCGGCGCTGCAGGCGCAGCGCTTTCCCGAACACTGGACGGATACGGCGGTCATCAACGAGTGGCTGACGATCACCTACGACGCCGATATCGTCCAAAAGGCGGATGGGCTGTATCCGGTTTACCGTACGCGCAGGGAGCGGTACACACAGGCGGAGATCGGGGCGATGCTCGATCAACTGTTGCCGAAGCCGAAGACGGCCTCCGCCGAAACGAGCACAAAGGCCGAATGGGCCGAGGAATACCGGCTCTGGATGGAAAAGATCGCCGAGCAGCAGGCGTGGGTCGAAGCAGGCAAACCCGACGACGGCGTGGACCGGGAGGATCTCGATCTGTCGCCGGAAGCGATCGCAGAGCGGTCGGAATGGTACATGGCGCGCATCAAGGAAGCGCCGGACACCGCAGAGGCGCAGCCGGTTTCGGGTTACGGTTCGGTGGCGATGTACGCAAGGTCGGTCTACGAGACGGAGGACGGAACGCCGGTCGTGATCACCGCGACCGACGACGGATTCTCCTTCTATCGCGGCTGCAAGGGCAGCGGATGCGTGTTCGACGTCGATCAGCTTGCATGGAGCCGCCGCTACGGGGACGCGTGGGTCAGCCAGTGGAAGGACGCGGCATGCGCGCGCGAGGACGCGGAAGCGAACGTGCAGCGCACGCTGGAGACGCTGGGCCTTCAAGGCTACATCACGGCGGGCGCGAAGGAAGCCGATCTGTTTGATTTCTACGGCGACCGGCATCACTATGTGACGAGCGGATGGGTGTTTTCGCTGCAGCGCGATTTCGGCAGCTATCCGATCATCGATACGGGCTACTATCCCGCGGTCACCGAGGACGCGAGCGAAGCCGTCAACGAGCCGATCGCACACGAGTATCTGAAGGTGTTTGCCAACGAGCAAGGCGTTCTCGGGATGGATTATTCCTGCCCCAAAAGCGTGGTCGGGCTCGAAAACGCAAACGTCGAGCTGCTCCCGTTCGAGACGGTCCAAACGCGCGTTCAGAATGCGCTTTAG
>CALFIV010000276.1 GCA_937877295.1 uncultured Clostridia bacterium | reverse complement strand
AACCCGCCTGCACCGATAAATTCACACGCGCCGAATGGGCTGTCATGGGCGGTGCGGATATTGTCGTCGAAATTCCCTCCTGCTTCGCGGTATCGAGCGCGGAACGCTTTGCCGAAGGCGCGGTCAAAACGCTGGCCGCCACCGGCGTGGTCACCGATCTCGCGTTCGGCGTGGAGACCGACGACGTCAACGCGCTCTATCATCTTGCAGACCTTCTGGATCGCGAGCCGGGAGGATTTCGCGTCTACCTCAACTACCATCTCAAGCAGGGCAAGTCGTTTCCGCGTGCGCAGTACGACGCACTTTCTGATCTCGGTGTGCCGGATGAAGAGCTCAATATCCTTTCGCAGCCCAACAACATCCTTGCTGTCGAATATCTGAAATCCCTGCGCCGCTACGCGCCGGACATCATGCCTCTGCCAATCCAACGCATCGGAAACAAATACAACAGCACGGTCCTGACCGGAAAGCTTTCCAGTGCAACCGCGATCCGCGAAGCGCTTCTTTCCGGCGACGAATCGGTCTATGACACGATGCCGATGAGCGTTGCAGCGGCTATGCGCTTTGATTCACAGTTCCCCGTTACCTTCGACCGCTTTGCCCAGATGCTCCTGTATCGGCTTCGCACGATGTCCTTGGAAGAGCTCAAAGCGTTGCCGGACGTTTCCGAAGGCTTTGAGCAGGTGCTCTATCGCGCCGCGCGGCAGGCGACCGATCTGCCTTCGCTGCTTGAGGCCATCAAGTCCAAGCGCTATACCCTCGCACGCTGCAAGCGCATTCTCGTCTCTGCGCTGCTGCACATGCCCTCCGGGCTCACCGACGCCATGCGCAATTCCGAAAACCGGTATCTGCACGTTCTTGGGCTCAAGCGCATCGGCCGCGGACTGCTGTCCGCCATGGCAAGCAAAGCGAGCGCGCCGGTCATTCTGCGCAATTCGGACGTGCAAAACTGCAGCGAAATCGCGCGTGCCTCGCTTGCGATCGACGCGCTTTCCACCGACTTTTACGCATATGCCTTAAACCGTGAGCTGCACCGCGACGGGCAGAGCGCCATCACCGTATAGCGCTTCGCTTTCGGCGGAAGCAGGGTCTTGGCAAGTTTTCGTATCATGAAATAAAATCAGCGCCCCGGATTTCTCCGGAGCGCTGTTTGTATGGTTTATTCGAATGTGAGCGTTTCCGTCCAGAACTCGTTGCCGTACATGTCAGTCAGACAGTAGGTGACGTCGCATTCGCCCTCGCCGATGTCGCCGAAGCCGACCTCGAGATCGCCGTCGTAAATCACCTGTTCGCCGAGATAATAGCTGTTCAGATACGATCCGTCCGTGCCGTAGTAGTCGCAGAGGAAGTCGATCCGGTCGCCGGTCTTCAGCTGTGTGAAGCCCTTTGCGACGTTCTCCGTCTCACCGTTGTCATAGACGCGCTGCGCGCCCGCGACGTAGCCGTATTCGTGCGCCTCCGTCTCGTTGTCAAAGACGATGATCAGATCGTAGCGCACGTCGTTGATCATCACCGGAACGCGTCCGACCTCCGCCCAGTTGCTGCCGTCCTGTACCTTGCCGACCAGATAATATGCTACCACCTGATTGTCAAGGTGCATCCACGTATTGTCAAACTCGATCGCCAGCTCGCCGTTTTTGACCGGGCCTGCGCCGTCCATGCCGAGATCGATATAGCCGTCGCCATCCTTTACGAACACGTTGATCTGCGCGTTTTCCACCAGCGCCCACTTCGCGTCGTCCATAGCAAGCACGTATTCGCCCTCACGCTTCTCAGTCAACTCCAGATCTTCGGCCGTCAGGCTGTTCTGATCGTAGTAGTCGCTGCTTCTCAGCACGCGTCCCGAATCGAACCAGCCGTAATCGCTGCCGCCG
>CALFIV010000275.1 GCA_937877295.1 uncultured Clostridia bacterium | reverse complement strand
GCGGATACCGCAGACGCTGCAGGCTCCGACAGTAATACGGACGATACAGTCATCGACAGCACTGACGCTTCTGCTTCCTCGGGCAGGAATCATAGAGCTTTTGCGCGTTCTCGGGCAGCGAGTATTGATCCTCGCGGCTGTGCAGCATCAAAAGCGGCTTATGCATCTTCAAAATGCGCTTGTACGGCCCGTCGGTCATGACGTTCGCGCCGCCGAACAGCCAGATGTAGAACATCGTGATGTAGCCCAATGGGAACATCGGCTTGTTGCGCTCCTCAAAGTGCTTTTCAAGCGACACGCCGAAGGTCTTGTACATGCCCTCCGCCGTCATGCCGGTGAGGTAATCCGGGCATCCGGGGCTTGTCAGCACGAACAGCGCTGTCGAGCAGCCGATGCAGATGCCGTGCAAAAACACCGTGTCGTTTCCGAGCGTATCGTGCAAAAGCGCCGCCCAGCGGAGGATATCCTTGTATTCGCGATAGCCGAGCGACGAGATCACGCCGTCGCTTTCGCCGTGCGCACGGTTGTCGATGACGAGCACGTTGTAGCCCGCGGCGCGGTACGGCTCTGCAAAATAGTACGAGTACAGCAGCGATTCCATTCGTCCGGCGATCAGAATGACCGCGCGGCGGTTGCCGAAATCGAAGTATTCCCCCTTGAGATGAAAGCGGCCGCTTTTGATCTCCACGGGGCGCTTATGTGCGCAATAGCGCCGGTCCCATTCGATGCCGATGTCGAACATGCGCCGATACTCTTCGTCGTCCGGAATGCTGCATTCGCGCCCCCATTTCTTTTTGGAGGTCCGGACCAGAAGCTTGGACCACAGAACCGCGCCCATGATCAGAAACGGCAGCAGTCCGAAGACAAACAGGGCGGCGAGCACGCACCAAAAGATGATCCAGAATGTTGACATTTACACTCCACCGCACAGAGGGACGGTTCTTCTGTGTTTGTTGTTTTCATGTGTACAGTTCCTTTTCACACAGTAAGAACCGTCCCTGCTGTGTGCTGCATCAAAAGATGCCGAGAATCCAGCGATAGACGTGCTGATCGCCGCGGATGCAGGTGACCTCGAGCATCGGGTTGATCTCCTCGAGCAGCGCCGTCAGACGCTCCTCGTCCACGTTCGGCGCGTCCTCACCGAGAAACGCCACGCAGCATTCACGCTCGTCGATGCCGTCCAGCATGGGCAGCGTTTTCTCAAGCGCATCAAACGGATCGTCCGACGCTGCGAGAATCGCGTCGCCGTTCATGACGATATACTGCCCCGCCCGGCAGTTGACGCCGTCGCGCGTGATGTCGCGTGTGGCAACCGCCACAGACAGCGTATCCAGACTCTTTGCGCCTTCGCGCATCTGTCCGATGCGGCGCTCTACGTCCGCCGAGTCGCGGATGTCCATCGAAACAGCACAGTAGCCTTCCGCTACGGAAGCGGTCGGAATGACCGTGACATGCTGCAGTCCGGAAAGCGTGACCGCCTGCTCCGCCGCGCGGACAACGTTCTTGTTGTTCGGCAGCACGACGATCGCGTCCGCGTCGATGGCTTTGAACGCCTTTATAAACTCCTCGCTCGAGGTGTTCATCGTCGGTCCTCCGTCGAGCACGACGTCGCAGCCGAGCTCCTCAAAGGTCTTGATCATGCCCTCGCCGTTGACGACGGCAACCACGGACAGCGCGCGATGCGGCTTCTTCTGCGCAAGCTTCTGTTCGCGCTCCGCATGCTGAATGTGCATGTTTTCGAGCTTGAAGGTCAAAAACTCGCCGTATTCCTGACTTGCCGCAATGACCTTTGCAGGCTTGAATGTGTGGATATGCACCTTCACGCGGCGATCGGACTGCGTGGCGACAATGGAATTGCCGTAAAGCTGCAGGTCGGAGATGTAGGCGTCGAGGCGGAAGCGCTGCGTGTACTCCTTGCCCTTCATCAGCTGCAGCAGAAACTCCATGCAGTAGCCGTGTTCGAACACGGTGTTCTCGTTGAACAGCGACAGGTTGACCGCCGGTTCGTTTGTCACGATAGATTCTGCCGGGGTTGCCTGTATTTCGCCACTGAGCTCCTCGCCGTACAGATACTTCTGCATGCCCTCGATGATGTAGATATAGCCCGCGCCGCCGCTGTCGATCACGTTCGATTCCTTCAGCACCGGCAAAAGCTCCGGCGTGTTCGCAAGGCTATTTTTCATCTCGGCGATGTAGATCGAAAGCAGCGTTTCCACAGTCGTGCTGCGGTCGATCTGATTGCGTGTGCGCTCAATGCCCTCGCGCGCGACCGTGAGAATCGTGCCCTCCACCGGGCAAACGACCGCACGGTATGCCACGCGGTACGCGCGGATGAACGCGTTTCGAAGATCGCCGACGTTTGCCGCAGAGCAGCGCGACAGCTCCTGATAGAAGCCGGAAAAGAGCTGACTTAGGATCACACCCGAATTGCCGCGCGCGCCGAACAGCATGCCCTCCGACAGTAGCTTGAGATAGGCATACAGCTCCTGACTGCTCTGCGCAAAGCGCAGGCCCTTTTCGAGCGTCAGGCACATATTGGTTCCCGTATCGCCGTCGGCGACCGGGAACACATTGAGTGCGTTGACTTCTTCGCGGTGCAGCTTGAGATTGGCATATCCGTTACGGAGCATCTTCTCAAACAGCAGCCCATTGACTCTTCTGGTATTCATAGACGGACGGAACGGTTATGCTTTGGGTTCGTTTTTGTCGTTCAGACCGATGTGCGTGATCTGACGCGGCAGGAAGAATGTGCAGATGAAGGAAACGAGCATGCCGAGACTGCAGATCAGCGTCATATAACCCATTGCGGTGAAGCCCGTCTTTCCCTCGGACAGTTTTTTCAGCAGGGTCAGAATGCCGTATTGCGCAACGCCCGTCGCAACGCCGGAGAATACGCCCTGAATCGCAAAGTACATGGCGGAGTGCGAAACGCCGGTTTCCTTCTCCTCGTCGGCTGCAAGCTGGCTCGGTACAGAGTATGCAACGGCGAACAGCGCGCCGACCGCAAACGAGCAAATGATGCCGGAAATGATCGCCGCAACGGTCTTGATCGCTCCGTCCGGAGCAAGTAAGCCCACCAGGAACATGCAGAACATGCCCGCGGCATAGGTCAGCAGCACGTAGCGGAACGCAAAGCCGAAGCCCTTCTTTTTGATGATTCTGTTATAGAGGATCAGCGTGAACGGCACCGGTGCAAACGAGCATGCCATGACGATCATCTGGCTCAGTCCGACGGAAACAAAGTATTCGTTGATGCCGCCGAGGAACAGATTGACGCCGAAATTCATGAAGAAGATGACGATCATCCACAGAATGAACGCACGGTTTTTGAACGTATACCCGATCGATTCAAACAGGTTGACCGTGTGCGTACCGTTGTCGAGCACGACCTTGCCCTTGGTGGATTCCTCCTTGATCATGAACATCGGGATCAGCATCGTCAGCACCAGCGGCAGCACGATCAGCGCCACAATCCGAACGTTCAAGCCTTTGAGAATCGCCGCAACGACAACATAGCCGACGATGAAGTAGAAGATATCACAGACGGACTTCACGTTTGACATGAAGTTGCGTTCGTCCTCGGTCTCCACGATCTCGGTAAACGTTGCATAGTAGGTGACCATCGTTAAGGTGTAGAAGCTGAAGAAGACACACAGAATCACAAAATAGTAAATCGTGTTCAGCCACGTAATCCCGGACGGGTTCGGTACGATCAAAAACAACAGATAAGCAATGATCATCGGCACCATACCGATCATCAGCGCCGGGCGTCTGCGGCCGAAACGGGTTTGCAAGCGGTCGGTGAACGACGCCATCGGAATGTCGATCACGCCGTCGATGATCTTTGCGATGATGCCGAATACCGCCCATGCACCCGCAACGACCAGATCCTTTCCGACAAACGTCTGATTTGCAAGCGCAACCGGATTCTTGGCGAAATCGCCAACCAGCAATGCGCTGCACAGGTATGAACCCATCATCAGGTTCAACAGATTGACCCCGAAGCCGCTGCACGCATACAGCAGCATCTGCCATTTCCTTGTGAGTTTCCGCATGTTTCTGCCCCCCGTTTCCTCTTCCTTTTTGTGCTTATTCCTTGGTGAGCGCTTCGATGATCGCGCGTTCCTCACCGAGATCCTTCGAAATCGGCTTTCCGACATAGTATGCCGCCATCAGGCCCGGGCCGACGTTGACGCCGCACGCCGGATGCACTTCGTTGATGTAGACCGCTTTCGGATGGAATTTCTCCTCGATCATGGTCTTATATTGCTCCGCCTGCGCCGGACGATTCGTATGCGCGATAAAAATGATCTGCTCCTCCGGGTTTTCGATTGTCTGTTCGATGTAGCCCATCAGCACCTCGTACGCCTTCTTTGCGCCCTTGACCTTGCCGAGCACCGTCGTCATGCCGTTGTAGTCGAACTCGCCGATCGGCTTGATGCCGGCAAGCGTGCCGAAGAACGCCTTTGCATGCGTCAGTCTGCCCTGCCGCGCAACAAACGAAAGGTCGTCGAGCCAGCCCGCCTGATGGAAGCGGTTTTTGTTCTCCTCGAGCCATGCAGCAACCTGATCGATCGATTCGCCTGCCTGCCTGTGCATGGCGGCATAGACCGCCATCAGGCCGAAGCCCGGGCCGAAGCGCAGCGAATCGATGCAGATGATCTTGCGTTCCGGATACTTCTTGAGCGTCATCTCACGCGCTTCGCGCATGAAGTTGTGCGTGCCGCTCATGCCGCCCGAAATGGACATTGCGATCACATCGTTGCCCTGCTCGCACTCCTTTGAGAATGCGTCAAACAGCTCGCCGACGCTGGGCGGCGAGGTCTTGAAGCCGGTCGGATTCTTTTTGAGCTCGGCATAGAACGACTCACGCGTATAGCCGTGCTCCCACACCGGCCGCGAAATGAGCTCTGTCCCGTCGGGCTTGACAAAATGACCCGGAATGACCTTGATGCCGTATTCCTGCTGATAGTTCTCACCGAGATCGCAGGTCGTGTCCGCCATGATCGTAAAGTTCTGCATACGACTCCTCCGTAATTCATTCATAATCGGATTCACCCGAATCCATATATATTGGTAGTATACCGCAAATCCGCAAAGAGCGCAAGGGTTGATTGCATGTTGCATGCGCCGTTGCATGCGCCGCAGGCGCAATTCACGGCGCAAGCCGATTCATGCCGTCAGACAATTCATGCGCGAAGCGCAATTCATTTCCATTCGGAGATCCTTCGTCAGCGTTCGCCTCCTCAGGATGACATGTTTTTTGTCATTCCGAACCGCGGTGATGCACGGAAGCGACATCCCTGTCATCCTGAGAAACTTGTTTCGAAGGATCTCAGAGCGCAACCATCACATCATTCGGAGATCCTTCGTCGGCGTTCGCCTCCTCAGGATGACATGTTTTTTATCATTCCGAACCGCGGTGATGCACGGAAGCGACATCCCTGTCATCCTGAGAAACT
>CALFIV010000274.1 GCA_937877295.1 uncultured Clostridia bacterium | reverse complement strand
CGTAAGCTTGCCGTTACAAGCGAGCCGTCGCTGACCGACAGCCTGCCTGACGCGCTGACGATCTGCTATCCGGTGGATCATACGCCTTGCCGCATCACTGCCGAGGTTGTGCAAAAGGGTGAGAAGCGGTTGGTGCAGCTCAAAAAGACAACATTCTCCGGCAAGGACTGCCCGCCGATGTATGCCGCAACCGGCTATGTGGAAGGCGCATGCTTCCACGCGTTGCAGGCTAATACCGCGCCGAAGCTGCCGATTCTGCTGCCTTTGACGACGGACCGCGTCCCAGTGCTTCACGTCGTCGGCACGCACGGCGAACAAGCGTTCTTTACCTTGGAATAAGGCAATAAAAACAACCGCCGTTTGCATATGCAAGCGGCGGTTCAGTTTACTTAAAGATGTCCTTCAGGGGACGTTTTTTGTTTTTCTGCACAACCGGCTGGCCTTGCAGCGCGGCGAGCTGCTCCATAAGCGCGCGCTCCTGCTGCGAGATACGCTTCGGTACTTCGACGTTGACCGTGACAAACAGATCTCCCTTGCCCTGCTGCTGCAGCCGCTGAACGCCCTGCTCCTTCAACCGGAACGTCGTGCCGATCTGCGTACCGGCGGGAATGTTGTACTTGATCTGTCCCGTCAGCGTAGGCACGACGATCTCACCGCCGAGCACCGCAGTCGTATAAGGAATGTTCATGGTCAGCAGCAGATCGCTGCCGCGGCGCACAAACTGCGCATGCGTACGAACGGAGATCGTGACATAGAGATTGCCGCGCGGACCGCCCTTGTACCCGGCGTCGCCTTCGTTGCGCATGTTGATCGTCTGGCCGTCGTCGATGCCGGCCGGAATCTTCAGCGTCAGGCGCTTCGATCTGCGCACGCGGCCCTTGCCGCGGCATTCCGTACACGGCTCGGAAATGATCTTGCCCGTTCCTCGGCAAGCGGAGCAGGGACGGTTGATTGTGGTCGTGCCGAACAGCGTGTTTTGCTGAACACGCACCTGCCCCGTGCCCTTGCACGTCTGACAGCGTTGCGGCTGTGTGCCCGGCTTTGCGCCCGTGCCGCCGCAGACGTCACAGACCTCTTCCCGCATCACATTGAGCTCTTTTTCCGCGCCGAACGCCGCTTCCTCAAATGAAAGCGTCAGATTATACCGGATGTCGTCGCCGGTCATCGGCGCATTGCGATTGGTCGTTTGCTGCCCGAAGCCGCCGAAGATCGTGCTGAAAATATCGCCGAAGCCGTCAAACCCCGTCGCGCCGGTGAACGGATTGCCGCCGCCCATTGTCGGGTCGAATGCCGCATGACCGAACTGATCGTACTTCTCGCGCTTTTCGGGATCGGAAAGCACTTCGTAGGCCTCGTTCAGTTCCTTGAACTCAGCCTCCTTTGCGGCGTCACCGGGATGCAGATCGGGATGACAGGTCTTTGCTTTTTTGCGGAATGCGCTTTTGATATCCGCTTCCGAGGCGTTCTTTTCGACGCCCAGCACCTCGTAATAATCTCTTTTATGTTCCACGTCCGTACCTCACAATCGGGCGAGTGTCGCTCGCCCGATCCGTTCCTGTTCTTTTTTGTGAAAATCAGTCGACCACGGTGTAGTCTGCATCGACCACATCATCCTTCGGGGGCTGCTGACCGTTGTTCGGATTTGCTTCCGCACCGGGCTGCTGACCTGCGGTCTGCTGATAGATCTTGCCGAAGATCTCATAGCTGATGTTCGTGCACTTCTCGGTCTCTTCCTTGATCCGTGCATCGTCCGTCCCCTCAAGCGCTTTCTTGAGGTCCGCAACAGCCGCTTCGACCTTTGCCTTGTCGCCTGCGTCGATCTTGTCGCCAAGCTCTCTGAGCGTCTTTTCGGTCGTGTAGACGAGCTGGTCCGCATGGTTGCGCGTTTCCGCCGCTTCCTTGCGCTGCTTGTCTTCCTGCGCATAGCGTTCCGCCTCTTCGACCGCCTTTTTGATCTCGCTCTCGTCGAGATTCGTGGAAGCGGTAATCGTCACCTGCTGCTGGTTGCCCGTGCCGAGATCCTTCGCGGAAACATGCACGATGCCGTTTGCATCGATGTCGAACGTGACTTCGATCTGCGGTACGCCGCGCGGTGCGGGCGCGATGCCGGAAAGCTGGAATCTGCCGAGGCTCTTGTTGTACTGCGCCATCTCGCGCTCGCCCTGC
>CALFIV010000273.1 GCA_937877295.1 uncultured Clostridia bacterium | reverse complement strand
GCTTGATGACGCGCGCGAAGTTGGAGACGGGAGACTGGATGCTGCCGAGCAGTCTGCCGAGCAGGATATCCCTGGACGGGATCTGGGAAACTTCCTCAATGCCCTTGATATCGACGACCTTGCCCTCGACGACGCCGCCCTTGACTTCCAGGTTCTTTGCCGTCTTGGCGAACTCGCAGATGATCCTTGCAGGAGCTGTCGCGTCCTCCTTGGAAACCGCGATCGCGCTGGGACCGTTGAGCAGATCGGAGAGGCCTTCGAACGCAGTCCCCTTGAACGCGAAGTTCATCATCGTGTTCTTGTAGACCTTGTAAAAAACGCCGGCCTCACGGAGCTGCCTGCGGAGTTCCGTATCCTGCTGAACTGTCAGTCCCCTGTGGTCGACCAGAACCAAAGACTGGGCGCCGTCGATCTTCTCGGAAATTTCCTGGACGACCGGCTGCTTCAATTCAACTTTTGCCATTATCTTACCTCCTTATAGATTTTTTCCTCCCGCAGGGCCGGACCGCCCCCAGCAAAGGAGCTGCTGCCGTGCAGGAAGGATTTTTTGCAGCGCTCTTGCAGAGCGCCGCGCTTTCCGACGGAGAGTAATTCAAAAAGAAAACTCTCTGCCGCGAAGACAGAGAGTTCAGAATGTCGATCCAGCGGCATCTCCCTTCCAGGCCTCTCCCGCCGCGCGGTCTCCCGCGCGGAGCGGAGCCTCGAAGGGCTGCCGTTCTCGAAATAATCACTCATCCTCGGCGGGTGGAAGAACCTTTTCGCCCCGGCCGCAGGCGCCTTGCCTGCACCGGAAGCACCCGCTGTCTTCGGTGGGTCTGTATTCAGGACAGGCGGCGGAGCACTTCTGTCATGCAGCGCTGATGTGCTGCCTCCTCCCTGCCGTCTGCGGCCGCGCGGCAGCGCGGTCTTCCCGAAAGCCTCATATAACTTAGCACCCGCAGTGCGGTGTGTCAAGCTTTTTAATTTTAGTATCTGTTGCAGACTACCTTCACGCCGGGGCCCATGGTGGTCGCAAGAGAGATGCTCTTGATGTACTGGCCCTTGACAGCGGCGGGTCTCGCCTTGACGACGGCATCGATCAGCGCATTGTAGTTGGTCAGCAGCTGTTCCTCGGAGAAGGAAGCCTTGCCGATCGGGCAGTGGATGATGTTGGTCTTGTCGACGCGGTATTCAACCTTACCGGCTTTGATGTCGTGGACCGCCTTGGTAACGTCCATGGTGACCGTACCGCTCTTGGGGTTCGGCATCAAGCCCTTCGGGCCGAGCACGCGGCCGATACGGCCGACGACGCCCATCATGTCCGGGGTCGCAACGCAGACGTCAAATCCGAACCAGTTTTCGGTCTGGATCTTCTTGACCATATCTTCGTCGCCAACGAAATCCGCACCCGCCTCGAGAGCTTCGCGAGCCTTATCGGCCTTTGCGAAGACGAGAACGCGGACGGTCTTGCCCGTGCCGTGCGGGAGAACGATCGCGCCGCGGACCTGCTGATCTGCGTGACGGCTATCGACGCCCAGACGGACGGAAACCTCGATGGTTTCATCAAACTTGCACTTTGCGGACTGGAGCACCGCTTCGAGGCCCTCGCGGACGTCGTACTGCTTGGTGCTGTCGATCTGCTTCTTGCTTTCGATATAATTCTTACCGTGCTTCATCGTTCGTTCCTCCTCAGTCCTCGACGACAACGCCCATCGAGCGTGCCGTTCCCGCGACCATGCTCATCGCCGCTTCGACGGAAGCTGCGTTGAGGTCCGGCATCTTCAGCTCCGCGATCTCGCGGACCTGCGCCTTGGTGATCTTTGCGACCTTGGTCTTGTTCGGAACGCCGGACGCCTTTTCGAGGTTGCATGCCTTCTTGATGAGGACCGCCGCCGGAGGCGTCTTGGTGATGAACGAGAAGCTGTGATCCGCGTAAACCGTGATCACGACAGGGATGATCAACCCAGCCTGCTTATTCGTACGCTCATTGAACTCTTTGCAGAAGCCCATGATGTTGACGCCGTGCTGGCCCAGTGCGGGACCGACCGGCGGTGCCGGCGTTGCCTTGCCGGCGGGGATCTGCAGCTTCACATAACCTGTGATCTTTTTTGCCATTGCTGTTTCTCCTATTCTTTCTATAATAGTTGTGGTGCGGGGTGCCTCCCCTCCCACGATTAACGCTTCGCGTTCAGTCTGCTGAAACCGATGGCTTCAACAAACCGATTGCTTGGCAGTTAAATCTTTTGGACCTGGAAGAAATCCAGTTCAACCGGCGTTTCTCTGCCGAACATCGAAACCGAAAGCTTGACCTTCTGGCGCTCCGGATCGATCTTGTCTACACGGCCGAGGAAGTTTTCGAGCGGGCCGGAGATGACGCGGACCGTTTCGCCGACCTCAATGTTGAGTACGATCGGGATGCGCTCAACGCCCATCGAGACCACTTCTTCGTCCTTCAGCGGTACGGGCTTGCTTCCCGGACCGACAAAGCCCGTGACGCCGCGGGTGTTGCGGATGACGTACCATGCGCGCGGATTCATCTTCAATTCGCGCGAGACGCCGCCTCCGCGGTCCGCAGGACGTTCTTCTTCCACAACATCTACCATCATTTTGACCATGACGTAGCCGGGGTAGACCTTTCGGGTGACAGATTTGCGCTTTCCGTTCGGCAGGATTTCGATGGTTTCCTCTGTCGGATACATGACATCCAGGATGATATCCTGCAGCCCTGCATTCTCGACGGCCTTGATGAGGTCTTCCTTGACCTTATTCTCATACCCGGAATAGGTATGGACCACGTACCATTTCGTTTCCTGACTCATGAGCTTAACCGTTGATCACAAAGGATTCGCCGATCACCAGTTCGCCGGTGGGCTCTTCTTCGGTCGTGTTCTGCGTGGTTTCGGGGCTGTGGTTGAGCGCTGCCTTGACCGGCGCATAGAAGACCAGATCGAGGACATAGATTACCAGTGCGAACGCCAGAACGAATACCAAAACAACCGCCGTCGCCTTCACGAGTTCCTTCGCGGAGAGCCACGTGAGCTTCTTGACCTCGCCGGTCATTTCCTTCATATAAACCTGCCAGCGGGATTTCATTGCGATGACCGCAAGCACGATCAGCGCAAGCGCGAGCAGCGCATAGATCAGCGCAAACAGGTGCGCACCGATGCTGACCGCAAAGAAGATCAGCGGGAACAGCGCGAAGAGGATCGTCGCAATGCAGCAGCCCTGGAACGCACGATAGTTGTTCTTGACGAGCTGCATGATACAGCCGATGATCATCAGCACGGACGCCGCGATCAGCAGCACATATGCCACCGTCTGGCCGCCATGGTTGGGATCGACCGCATTCTCGGCCTCCGCCTCTGCAGCACCGTCAAAGAGCTTCAGAAGGGAAGAACCGGAAACCATGTCGTACACCGAAACCGCAAGGGCGACGATGCCGACAACCAGCAGCAGAATCGTCATAAGACGCAGCGTTTTCGCCGCTTTCTGCGCTTTCAAATCCTGAACGTTTGCCATGGGTTTACTCCTGTTACTTGGATTCTCTGTGCAGGGTGTGCTTCCGACAGAAACGGCAGTACTTGTTGAACTCAAGACGATCGGGATCGTTCTTCTTGTTCTTGAAGGTATTGTAATTTCTCTGCTTGCATTCGGTGCAGGCCAAAGTGATTTTAACGCGCATTGTATGCTCCTCCTAAAAGTTTTCCATCAAAAACGAGCCCCCTACGGGAGCGCCTTGTTTACGTTATCACAACGTGTGCCGTTTGTCAATGAAAAAGTTTGATTTCCGCAAAATTTTGGTTCATCACGTTTACTTAGGGAAAAAGTGAAAAAAGGGGTTGCAAAAAGA
>CALFIV010000272.1 GCA_937877295.1 uncultured Clostridia bacterium | reverse complement strand
GTTCTATGAGCCGGAAGACCTCAAGAAAGAGCTTGCAAACTACGACGTCATCGTCGTGCGTTCGGCAACGAAGGTCCCCGAGCCGATCATCGACGCAGCGGTCGAGGCAGGTCGTCTCAAAATGATCATCCGCGGCGGCGTGGGCGTGGACAACATCGACGTCAAATATGCGGAGAGCAAGGGCCTGATCGTCAAGAACACGCCGCGCGCATCGTCGCAGTCGGTTGCGGAGCTTGCGCTCGGTCACATGTTCGCTTGCGCGCGCTTCCTTTCCATCGCCGGCCACACCATGCGTGAAGGCAAGTGGGAGAAAAAGGCCTACGCAAAGGGCATCGAGATAGCCGGCAAGACGCTCGGTATCGTCGGCTTCGGCCGCATCGGTCAGGCGCTCGGCAAGATGGCAAAGGCGATCGGCATGAAGGTCGTCGCATATGATATTTTCCACATCCCGGGCATCGAAGAGGAACTCGGCATTCCGTACGTTGAAATGGACGAGCTGCTTGCACAGGCAGATTTTGTCAGCGTCCATGCGCCGGCAGTCGACGGCGGCGCGCTGATCAACGACGAAACGATCGCCAAGATGAAGGACGGCGTCGTTATCATCAACACCAGCCGCGGCAAAAACCTCGACGAGGACGCACTGCTCCGCGCGCTCGAATCCGGCAAGGTCCGTGCAGCTGGTCTGGATGTCTGGGCGGTTGAGCCTGCAAACAATTCCGCGCTGTACAGCCATCCGATGGTTTCCTGCACGCCGCACATCGGCGCAACGACCGTCGAAGCGCAGAAGCGTATCGGTGCAGAGATCGTCGATCTCATCACCAAGCAGTTCAATCTGTAAGCAACAAACAAACAGCACCCTGCGGAACAATCGCAGGGTGCATTCTTTTTTGGCGGAGACGGTGTTATGCGCGGGCCTTTTTCGCTCGCAGCGTTTCGACCGCGATCAGAATCGCAATCGGCAGCAGCGCAATGCCGGCCCAGAGATAGATATTTGCATTCGGAATGAATGAGGTTGTGCCGTCTGAATTGACAACGGTCTCCGCACCTTTCAGTACGAGACTGCCGATTGCAGGGCCGACCACGCCCGGGATCAGTACCTGTGCTACAATACGAAGGCCTTGGAAACGTCCTGCCATGCCGACAGGCGTCGTTTCACGGATGCGCGCACCGAAGACCGCCATACCGCACAGATACCCGGAAAGCATCAGCAGCGAGCCGACAAAGACGAGAGCGGTGCTACGGAACAGATACAGCAGCGCATAGCCGAGCAGCAGCACGATCAGCGTGGGCAGGAGCGTCCTGCGATAGCCGAAACGGTCGTACAGTCTGCCGTACAGCGCCGTTGCAACCGCAGCCAGAGCGATCGCTGGCGCCATGATCAGCACATAGTTTTCGAGCTGCAGCGCTTCGGTATAGTAGAGGATCAGATACGGCATGAAGATCTGGATCGAAATGTTGAAGATGATAAACGCAAGCAGTGCGAGATACAGCGATGCATTCGCTTTGACGACGCTCGGACGGAAGCCGTAGAGCACGGTTTCACGGTAGCCTGCCGCCTGTTTCAAAAGTCCCTTCGGCTCTTCGATCAGGAACAGTCCGAG
>CALFIV010000271.1 GCA_937877295.1 uncultured Clostridia bacterium | reverse complement strand
GCGAAAGAGCAAGGCCGCCGATCATGGAGAGCCCAAGCGCCAATAGCGCAGACAGAGTCGGCATGTTATTCCTCGATTCCCTCGTAAGAGCTGATCGGGATCGTGAACATGACGCCCTTCTTGCCCAGTCCGTTTGTATTGCGGCGAACCACGCGCTTTGCGTGTTCGATCTGATCGTCGTTCAGCAGCAGAAACGCCGTATGGCTCGGTTCAAACTCGCTCCGAACCAGTTTCGAAACGCCCGCAAAGATCGGCGCGGCGTTGATATCGCTTTCCAAAAGGGCATGCTTCAGACTGGTGCTGTCAAACACGATGCCGTTCATGCCGTGCGCGCGAAGGCCTTCGAGCGTATTCAAAAACTCTTCGCATTTGTCGATGGTAATGACGAGTAGTTGCATGGAATGCTCCTTTCGGGGAAAACCCCCAAAGACACATTATAGCGCGCATTTTCGGAAAGTCAATCCATAACGAAAGAAAGCGCTTCGCCGATTTTCTCGTGGACGCAAAGCGTTGCTTCGCGGTCACGCGGCGTGGGGGAGAGGTTGATCACGATCAGCGTATCGCCGCGGAAATAATCGATGAGTCCCGCCGCCGGATACACCGCAAGCGACGTCCCGCCAACGATCATCGTATCTGCCTCGCGGATGCTTTTGATCGCGTCTGTCACCACCGAATTGTCCAGTCCCTCGCCATAGAGCACCACGTCCGGCTTGATGATTCCGCCGCAGTCGCAGGTCGGTACGCCCTTCATCTGCATGATTTGATTGAGCGAATATGCTTTGCGGCACTTGGTGCAATGGTTGCGATAGACGCTGCCGTGCAGCTCGCAGACATGCCTGCTGCCGGCCTTCTGATGCAGTCCGTCGATGTTCTGCGTCACGACCGCATTGAGCTTGCCGAGCGCTTCCAGCTTTGCAAGCGCTTGATGCGCCTTGTTTGGCTGCGCGTCCGGATAGATCAGATACTTTTTATAATAGTCGTAGAAGATTTCGGGATAGTCTTCAAAGAAATCGATCGACAGCAGCGTTTCCGGCGGCACGCCGTACGCCTTGATTGCTTTGAATACGCCGTCGCTTGAGCGAAAATCCGGAATGCCGCTTTCGGTACTCAAGCCTGCACCACCCAAAAAGACAATCCTGTTCGCATGGTCGATCAGATGTTTCAACTCGTTCATGTGTTCCTCCTCATTGCAAGATGTGCCGTTATTTGATATACTGTCCCTATGGACGCTCGGTATTCGATGTTTCATACACGCCCGATGGTCGGGGCAGCGCTCGGCGCGGTTATGGCGGCGATCCTCTGTACATTCGTACCGGATTGGATGCTGCTCTGCTTTTGCGCGGCGCTGATTCCGATCTCGGCATTTCTCTTTCGACGGCACAGCGCATTCTTTCTGCTGCCGTTCGTACTGTTTCTGGTGCTCGCCCGTGCCGTTCTGCTGCCGACGGAGATGCCGCCGATTCCGTTTCTGACCAATCTGCGCAATAGCCTGCGCGCCAATGCCGACGCGCTCTTTTCGGATCGCGCAGCCGCCGCAAAGGGCATTCTGCTCGGCGACCGCACCGCGCTGGGGACGGAGGAGCTGACGCAGTACCGGGACGCCGGACTCCTGCATCTGTTTGCCGTTTCGGGACTGCATGTAACGCTTCTGGTCGGCACGTTCGAACGGTTGGTGCGATCCGATCGCAAGTGGCTGTCGTTTGCTGCAGTCGCGCTGTTTCTGCTGTTTCTGTGCGCGGTCACCGGCTTTTCGGCGTCGGTGCTGCGCGCGGCGTTTATGCTGCTCGGCATTCGTCTGACGCGCATGCACGACCGTCAGGTCGATACGCCCTCCGTCTACTGCTTTGCCATGGCCTGCACGCTGCTTGCCGATCCGCTGAGCCTTTCGAGCATCGGGTTTCAGCTTTCGTTCGCGGCAGCCGGCGGCATGGTCCTGTTGTCGAAGTCGCTGCGCAAGCCGTTCAAAACCCGGTTTCCGTCATCCCGCATCGTACGTGCGCTGTCCGCCGCGATCAGCGCTACGGTCGGTATGCTGCCGTTGCACGCCTATTATTTCGGCGGCCTTGCATGGATTTCGATTCCGCTGTCGATTGTACTGATCCCGACGATGCCGGTGATTCTGCTCTTCGGGTTTTCGGCAGTGCTGCTCTACGGCGTGCTGCCGCATGCCGCAACGCTGCTGTCATATCCCGCGTACGGCGCAATGCAGCTGTTATATCTGATTACGCAACGGCTCGACGCGCCTCTGCTGTCGCTTCCTGCGCCGCATCCTTGGGCGATCGTGCTTTGGTATCTCGGACTGCTCTTTTGCTCACGGCTGTTTCTTCCGAACCGTAAGCGTCCTCCGTGGATCGGGCTCGCGCTTTTGACAGGTTCTGTTTTGATCTGGTTTTTGGTATAAAAAGAGAGGGCAGATGAAATGCATCATCTGCCCGATGTTTTTCTTATTTACGAAGGAACGCGGGGATATCCAGCTTGTTCGCCGGACGCTCGTTGTAATCCTTGCGAACGTCTGCGGAAGGATCGCGATACAACGGCTGCTGTTGCGGTTCGGACTTTCTCTCCGGTGCGCTCATCACGGGATCGGGCGTTTGCACCGGTTCTGCATAGCTTCTTGCGGAGAATGCGTTCTGCACGGAAGCAGGCGCGGTTTGCTGCGCCGGTGCGCTGAACGGACGGGAATCGACAAAGCTACGTCTCGGTGCGCCGCCCATCTGCAGGTCGGCTGCCTTGTCAGGCTCGACACGATCGAAGCCGGTCGCAATGACCGTGATGCGCAGGGCGTCTCCCATGCTCTCGTCGATGTCCGCACCGAAGATGATGTTCGCTTCGGGGTCTGCGTTTTCCGCAATGATGCCGGCCGCTTCGTTGACTTCCAGCAGGGAAAGATCGCTGCCGCCGGTGATGTTCATCAAAATGCCCTTCGCGCCCTTGATGGAGGTCTCGAGCAACGGGCTTTCGACCGCCTGACGCGCCGCTTCGGTTGCGCGCTTTTCGCCGACCGCAGAGCCGATGCCCATGTGCGCCATGCCCTTTTCCTTCATAATCGTCTTGACGTCCGCAAAGTCGAGGTTGATCATGGCGGGGACGGCGATCAGATCGGAAATGCCCTGAATGCCCTGACGGAGAACGTCGTCCGCCACGCGCAGCGCATCGGGAAGGGAAGACTTGCCGACCAGCGAGATCAGCTTGTCGTTCGGGATCGTGATCAGCGTATCGACGGCGGGCTTGAGGGTCGCGATGCCCTGCTCGGCGTTACGCATACGCACACGGCCTTCAAACGTAAACGGCTTGGTCACGACGCCGACGGTCAGAATCCCGAGCTCTTTCGCGCATTCCGCGATGACGGAGGCCGCGCCTGTGCCCGTGCCGCC
>CALFIV010000270.1 GCA_937877295.1 uncultured Clostridia bacterium | reverse complement strand
CGTCGGTGATGCAGAAGCCCGCCATGTTGACGCCCATGTCCGTCGGCGAATGATACGGCGATTTGCCGTAGATATGCTCGAACATCGTGTTGAGCACCGGGAACGATTCCACGTCGCGGTTGTAGTTGGTCGTCGTCTTGCCGTACGCCTCGAGATGGAACGGGTCGATCATGTTCACGTCGTCGAGGTCGGTCGTGGCCGCCTCGTAGGCGAGGTTGACCGGATGCGTTACCGGCAGATTCCAGATCGGGAACGTCTCAAACTTTGCATAGCCGGCGCGAACGCCGCGCGTAAACTCCTGATACACCTGCGAGAGGCACACCGCAAGCTTGCCGCTGCCCGGACCGGGCGCGGTGACGACGACCAGCGGCCGCGTCGTTTCGACAAACTCGTTGCGGCCGAAGCCGTCGGGGCTCAGGATCAGGCCGGGATTCTGCGGATAGCCCTCGATCGGATAGTGCAGATAGACCGAAACGCCGAGGCGGCGGAGCTTGTCCGCAAACGCGTCGACCACCGGCTGATTGTGATACCGTGTGATGACCACGCCAGAAACGAGCAGCTCCTTTTTGCGGAACGCGTCGATCAGCCGCAGCACCTCGCGGTCGTACGCGATGTCCAGATCGTTGCGCACCTTGTTGTGCTCGATGTCGCCCGCGTGGATTGCAATGATGATCTCCGCATTGTCTCTGAGCTTTTCGAGCATGCGGATCTTGCTGTCCGGCGCAAAGCCCGGCAGCACGCGCGAGGCGTGATAGTCGTCAAACAGCTTGCCGCCGAATTCCAGATACAGCTTGTCCCCGAACTGTCCGATGCGCTCCAGAATTTTCTGCGACTGCAGGGACAGATATTTGTCGTTGTCAAATCCGATCTTTGCCATAAAACCTCCTCAATCCTGATCCGTAAAAGGATTCCAGTCCGTTACGCGCAGCTTTGCGGACAGAATCCGGTATACACTTTCGTTGAGCCGCGTCTCGGAGATCGTTCCGTCCTCCGCGGCGGCGTATAAGCCCTCCAGGATCTGTCTCTGATAGGAGTGATTCGCTCCGCACAGAATCAGATCGCCGCCGGCCAGAATGAACTGCACCGCGGCTTGTTTCAGCGGCGTTTGATTGCGCAGTCCCGCCATGCGGAAATCGTCGCTCATGACGACGCCCTCGAAATGGAGGTCCTCGCGCAAAACCTCCGTGATGAACACGCTTGACTGGCTTGCGATGCGCTCCTCGTCGATGTTCGGGTAGAGAATGTGCGCCACCATCACGCCGTCCGCCGTCTGCAGCGCTTCGCAAAACGGGACAAGCTCATAGAGGTACAGCCCGTTCAGGGATTTGTCCACCGTCGGCGTCGCGTTGTGCGAGTCGGTGTTCGTCGCGCCGTGTCCGGGAAAATGCTTGACGATCGAAAGACATCCGCCCTCGTGCAGTCCTTCGATGCAGGCGAGCCCGATGCGCGCCGCCGTATCCGCGTCCGCGGACAGAATGCGATTGCCCAAAAAGCTGCCGTCCGGATTTTTGCACACGTCGAGGCACGGCGCAAGATCCACATTGATTCCGGCGGACAGAAGCCCCTCCGCAATGTAGGAAAACTGCGTTCTCGCCCGGTCCGGATCGTTCTTTTTGCCGAGCGTTCCCGCGCTGTCCAGCGTCTTGCCGCGCGCCGTTCTCGCCCACCGGAATCGCGTGACGCTGCCGCCTTCGACGTCGGTGCTGATCAAAAGCGGAATCTCGCTGCCGCTTGCCGCGCGGACGCTGTCGCTCAGCCTTCTGCACCGTCCGAAGCCGCCGTCCGAATCGTTGCGCACCATGTTCTGGCCGTAGAGAATCACGCTGCCGATGTGATACGACTGAAGAATCGTCCGGAATTCGCTGCTGATCTCGTCAGTGCCCGAGAAGCCGAACATGCAGAGCTGGCCGAGCTTCTCTTCGACGGACATGCGCTCCACATATGCCGCAAGCTTCTGCTCCGGCGAAAGCGTGGGGGTCGGCGTC
>CALFIV010000269.1 GCA_937877295.1 uncultured Clostridia bacterium | reverse complement strand
GGCGATAGGATACCGCTTTGATGAGATCTTTTCGCCCTGCAATATACCCGCCTGTCGGAGCAATTCCGCCGCCGCAGTTTTTGATGAGGCTGCCTGCAATCAGATCCGCACCAACTGATGTGGGTTCTTTGTCTTCCGTGAATTCACCGTAGCAGTTATCCACAATAACGATCACATCCGGACATATTTCCTTCACGAAACGAATTGCTTTTTGGATGTCGGTAATCGAAAGTGCATTTCTCCATGCATATCCGCGCGAGCGTTGCAAGTAGACCATGCGGACGGAAGGATCATTTTTGAGCTGCTCCCCCGCCTTGTTATAATCGATCTCTGAATCAATCAGCGAGATTGAAGTAAATCGAATCTGAAAACGAGTCAGCGCATTTGGAAGATTACCGTTCAAGCCGATCGCGCTTTCCAAAGTATCGTAAGGCGTTCCTGTCAGCGACAAGATACGATCGCCCGGTTCGAGAACACCGGCGAGTGCCAAGAAGATAGCATGCGTGCCATTCGCGATCTGCGGCCGTACAATTGCATCTTCCGCACAAAGGGAATCAGCAAATACGGCATCCAAAGCGTCTCTTCCTACGTCGTCATATCCGTATCCTTCAGTCGGTGCAAAATGACGTGCAGAAATGCGATGTGTCTGAAACGCGCGCAACACGCGTTCCGTTGTGATTCGTGAAATCTGTTCGATTTTGTTAAATGCAGTTCGACATTGCCGTTCTGCTTCAGCAATCATTTGATCTGTATTCATTCAATATCTCCGTGACTGTCCGTATAAGGGTTTCTTGATCCGTATTTATGATATCAAACCATCTGGTTTCATGATTCCGTTTAAACCATGTGATCTGACGTTTTGCAAAATGACGGGTTGACAGCTTGATCTGTTCAACAGCTTCCGGTATTGTGCATCTGCCTTGATAGGATTCATAAAGCTGTGCGTACCCGATTGCCTGCATTGCTTTATACCGTTCCGGCGTGAATCCCCTGTCGAAAAGCGAATATGCTTCCTGAACCAATCCGGATTCGATCATTCGGTCCACGCGTTGGTCGATTCTCTGATAGAGTATCTCACGATTCATTGTAAGGCCGATTCGTACAATTCGGTAAGAGTCGACTTCCTCCTGTGCCGTTTGAAACGAGCGGTTAAGCTTGGAAAACGGTTTTCCCGTCAGCATGAGCACTTCCGTTGCACGAACAACTCGTTTCTTATCATTCGGGTGCAAACGTTCCGCAGTGATCGGGTCGTCCTCTCTCAGACGCTCAAAAAGCTTTGTTGGATCGCGATCATATTCCTGCTCCAGTTTTGATCTTAAAACCGGATCAGAAGGCGCTGAGAAGCGCATATCGCCAAATATTGCGTCGTGATACAGACCGCTGCCGCCTACAACGATTGGCAAACGGTTGTTTGCATTGATAGCATCGATCGCATTTCTGGCTTGCTCCCGAAAGACAGACACCGTATAATCGGAGTCTGTGATCTCAGCACAATCGAGCATATGATGCGGAATGTCCTTCTGTTCTTCGACCGTCGGTTTGGCTGAACCAATATCCAATCCTTTATATACAGCAACAGCATCCGCCGAAACGATTTCTCCATTCAGCCTCTGTGCTAGCGCTACAGAAAGAGCAGTTTTCCCTGACGCGGTCGGGCCGACGATACACAGAACCGTCGGTCTGCTCATACGATCCTCCGAAACATCTTTTCCAATTCTGTCTTGGTGATGCGAACCACGACCGGTCGTCCATGCGGACACGTAAGCGGTATCGTTCCGTTCAGGAATTCGTCAAGCAGCGCTCGAATCTCTTCTTCGCTGACAGGTTCACCGCCTTTGACCGCATGTTTGCATGCCGATTGCATCAATTTTTCTTTCAGGAGCTCTTCTCTCGGGTTTTTCCCCTGCTCTTCATAGATCGACAAAACGGTATGCAGATAGGATTCATTCAGCAGTTGACCGTTCAGAACCGGTACGGCAGACATTGCAAGTGACAAAGCGCTTGTGCGCGTCAGACCGAATCCGAGGTTCATCAGTTCAGTTTGATGTTCGTTCCAAATCTCCATTTCGGAAGGCGACAAATTCACGTCTCGCGCTAAAAGCAATTCCTGTGAAGATTGTTCGATGCTGCGCGAAACAAGTCCTTCATACAGTTTCCGTTCGTGTGCGGCATGTTGATCAATCAAATACAACTGATCTCCCCTTGTGGCGATCCAGTATGTCAGAAATGCACATCCGATGATCTGGATCGTTTCTCCTGTAAATAACGGTTGTTCAACCGGTCTTACAGGTCCTTTGGACTGTTCCGGCTGTGTAATCTGATAGCTTTTCACCGATCCGACAGTTCCCGAAGCGCGGAACATGTTGTATCCACTGTCACGGTAAGAAAACGATGACCGCTCATGATCGGAAATTGTATGAAAGTCAATTCTTGGACGGTCTTCCGCCAGTGTATGTATGGATTCTGGCTGAATCGGCGCAGTCGGTTGCTTTGGCTGCACCGTATCCAAAGCGTGCTCAATATTCTGCGCGCTGTCCGTCAATGCGAGTTTCGCCGCTGCTGCGACGGTTGCAAATACACGGTTATCGTCCGCGAAACGTACCTCGGATTTGGTTGGATGAACGTTAACGTCCACTTCCTGCGGCGCAAGGAACAAGTTAATGACAAAGAAAGGAAATCTTCCGATCATCAGTCTTGTATCATAAGCCTGTGCGATTGCAGCTGAAACGGACATCGAACGAATCGATCTTCCGTTGATAAACAGTGTCTGAAACGCCCGATTGTTGCGAGATATCTCAGGAAGTCCCAAATATCCAGCGACCTTCATATAACCGTTGTCATAGTCGATCGGTACAAGTTTATCGGCAATCGTCTTTCCGTATACGCAGAATATTGCATTGTAGAGATCTCCGTCGCCGTACGTCTCATAAACAGTCTTCTCATCGGAAATATACCGAAAGGATACTTCCGGACGTGCCAAAATCATTTTCCCGAGATAATCGCCGATATATCCGGCTTCCGTTCGTGAAGACTTCAGAAACTTCAATCGGGCAGGCACAGATGCAAAGAGCTCTTCTACGATAAATGTTGTGCCGAACACGCACGGAGCTTCTTCTTCGGATAGAATTGTTCCGTTGTCAATCATTAAGCGCGTTCCGACCTCTGCGTCTTTCGGACGTGTTGTCATAGTCACACGAGCGACAGATGCGATAGACGCCAAAGCTTCTCCTCGAAAACCAAGTGTCATCACATGAGAGAGATCGTCTGCTGTTTCGATTTTACTGGTTGCGTGCCTTAAAAAAGCATTTCGACAGTCTTCTTTCGCGATGCCGCAGCCATTGTCGGTAACCGTAATACTGCGCATACCGCCGTTTTCAATTCGTACGGTAATCGCTGTCGCGCCGGCGTCCAATGCATTTTCAATGAGTTCTTTGACGACTGAAGCAGGACGTTCAACAACTTCTCCTGCTGCAATTTGATTTGCAACCTGCGGTTTTAAAACGTGGATACGTGCCATTTCATACTCCCTTCAAGGCGTCGACAAAGCTGTGCAGCTTCATAAATGCATCAATCGGCGTCATATGATCAAGATCAATTTTGTTCAGATCATTCAAAATGGACGCCTGTACTTGATTCTCGACGGTTTGTACCTGTTCAATCTGATCTTTCGGTTCTCGTACCAGAAGATCGGATTGCTCCAATTCACGTAAGATTTCTTTGGCGCGAGAGATTACGGAATCCGGTAAGCCTGCAAGCTTTGCAACTTGAATCCCAAAACTCTTATCTGCGCTTCCGCGAACGATTTTGCGCAGAAATAGCACGTCGTCTCCCACCTCTTTGACCGTGATGCGATAGTTAACAACCCCCTCCAGCTTTCCTTCCAGCTCAGAAAGTTCGTGATAGTGAGTTGCAAATAACGTCTTTGCGCCGCAAAGAATCGGATTTGCGATGTGTTCCAAAACAGACCATGCAATCGACAAACCATCAAATGTGCTTGTGCCTCTGCCGATCTCGTCAAGGATCAACAGGCTGTCCTTCGTCGCATTGTTGATGATATTCGCCATCTCGCTCATTTCAACCATAAACGTGCTCTGTCCGGCTGAAAGATCGTCACTTGCACCGATGCGAGTAAAGATTCGATCGACAATCCCAATTTCTGCCTCGTCCGCCGGGACATATGAACCGATATGTGCCATCAACGTAATCAACGCTACTTGACGCATATACGTCGATTTACCAGCCATATTCGGTCCAGTGACAATCAGAAGACGGTTTTGATCAACGTCCAGTTCCACATCATTCGGAATAAAACCGTTCTTTTGGCTGCGTTCCACGATTGGATGCCTGCCGTTCAAAATGTGAATGATCGGTTTATCCGAAATGTTCGGCATGACGTATTGGTTCGATACGGCAACTTCTGCAAGCGACTGGTACACATCAAGCTGCGCGAGCAGCGCTGCGTCTTCCTGCAGACGTTCCGTACATGCAAGCAACGCTTCACGCACCCCGCGAAACAGCTCTGTTTCCAACTCAATTAAGCGATCTGCCGCGCCGAGGATCTTTTGTTCCAATTCCTTCAGTTCGGGGGTGATATACCGTTCAGCATTCGCAAGCGTCTGTTTTCGCTCATAATAGTACGGTACATTTGCCGTAAAAGATTTGGTAACTTCAATGTAGTATCCAAACACGCGGTTGTATCCGATTCGAAGCGTCTTAATGCCGGTTGCTTCCTTTTCACGCGCGACAATTTGATCGAGCATAGACTGACTGTCTGTAGAAACCGCTCGAAGTTCATCGACCTCCTGATTGTAGCCGCGTCGGATCAATCCCCCGTCCTTGATGTTAATCGGAGGATTCGGATCGATGGCAGCATCGATCAATCCGATCACGTCATCCATCGGATCGAGACGGCGCGCAATTGTATCGATTGCTTCCGCCGGGATGCCGAACAACAGCATGTTAATCGGGGTGATCTGCCGCAGCGACGTCGCAAGTGCAATACAGTCGCGTCCGTTGATCGTACCGTATGCAATTTTGCTGGTCAGCCGTTCAATATCGTAGACGGAGTTCAAATACTCTCGAAGGCTTTTTCTTGTGCGAAGATCTCGAAAAAACGATTCTACCGCCTGCAAGCGATATACGATGTCGTTTTTTGTTTGCAACGGGCAGTCGATCCAGTTTCGCAGCAGTCTTGCGCCCATGCTTGTCTTGGTCGCATCCAGCAAATACAGCAGCGTACTTTTCTTGCTGCCGTTGAATTGCAGCGGTTGTGTAAGTTCCAGATTTCTTCGCGTTGAAGCATCGAGCTGCATAAATGCAGATCGGTTCAGAAACTTGATTGTGTGTATATGACTCAGTGCGTTCTTTTGCGTATCTTCCAGATAAGACAGGAGCGCGCCTGCAGCGCCGATTGCATATGTTTTTCCATCCAGCCCGTATCCTTTCAGCGAGGCAACAGAAAAATGAGACAAAAGTCGCTTCTCCGCCTGTTCCGGATGAAAGCGTACATTTGCAAGCTTCTCGAGGTAGTATCCGGATCGAATGCGTTTTGTAACGTATTCTTGTTCGAACAGGTTTTCATTCGCAACGATTTCCGAAGGTGAAAGTCTCGTCAATTCGTCGAACAGCAGGGTATGCGCGCTTGAGCCATATGATTCGCACGCAAAGAACGCGCCGGTCGAAACGTCAGCATACGCGTATCCGATTGCGGTATCGCTATAATTCAACGCAAAGATATAATTGTTTTTACTGCCGTCGAGCATTTTCTCCTCGATGACAGTACCCGGTGTGATTACACGCGTGACAGATCGCTGCACAAGTCCCTTTGCAAGTGCAGGATCTTCCATCTGCTCACAAATGGCAACTTTATGTCCTTTTGAGATCAGCTTATTGACATATGTATCTACCGCATGATAAGGAACACCGCACATCGGCGCGCGTTCTTCAAGGCCACAATCGCGGCCGGTTAAGGTCAATTCTAAAAGTTTCGCGCCTTCGATCGCATCATCGAAGAACATCTCATAAAAGTCACCGAGGCGATAGAAAAGAAAGCAGTCCGGATATTGCTGCTTTACTTCCATATATTGGCGCATCATCGGCGTCAGTTCATTCATGGAGATGCTCCTTGGAGCCGCATTCGCTATGGCATGTACTGCAGTTACAGTCACACTTCATGGATAACGCGGCTTTCTCGCGCAGAACACGGTCAAGCGCGTCCTTTGTTGCTACAAATTCACGGTACAGCGGATTGCGCGAAATCTGATCTGACATGTATTCTACGTCGTTCGTCAGACGAATGGCTTCCTGCGCGTCATAGTCCTGCTGCTGCACCAATTCCAAAAGGGTTTTTGTTTCAGATTCATATGCATTGATCATTTTCATCAATGCATCATCAGCTTTCAGTTTTTCACTTGCTTCGAGATATGCTTTCAGTTCATTCATCGATCATTTCTCCCAATAACGAATTTTTGTTTGTTTTCAGCACTCGTACCGTAACGTATCGATTCACCAACGATGGATCGCCCGGAAAATACACCATCTTAAAATTCTGATACTTCCCGTAAAGCATGGCATTTGTCTCTCTCATATCGCATCCTTCGACAAGGACTTCTCCTACGTGCCCGATATACTTTGCATTGTTTTCAACCGTTTTGGTCGTCTGAAGCGTGTTCAACGCCTGAAGACGCTGTTTTTTAACGGATTCCGGAATCTGATCCTCACGCTTTGCAGCAACCGTTCCCTGTCGCGGCGAATACGCAAAGGTGAAAGCTCCGGCGAACCCTACTTGCTCAACAAGCGACATCGTATCCTGAAAAGCTTCCTCCGTTTCTCCGGGGAAACCAACGATGATATCTGTTGTAAACTCGATATCCGGTATCAGTTCACGCATGCGGTTGATGATAGAAAGGTATCGTTCACGCGTATATTTGCGGTTCATGCTTTTCAGAACGGCATCGTTTCCCGATTGTACGGGAAGGTGCACGTGGTGGCAAACATTCGGCAATGTCGCGATTGCCTGAATCACATCTTCATTCAGATCCTTTGGATGCGAGGACATAAACCGCAGCCGTTTTAAGCCCGGTACATCGGAAACATATCCCAAAAGCTGTGCAAACGTCATCCCGGTTGATCCGTCATTCCCGTAAGAATTTACATTTTGTCCGAGCAGGGTAATCTCTGTAATCCCTTCATCAACAAGTTGTTTGATTTCATTACGGATATCATTCGGTTGTCTCGATCGTTCCCTGCCACGCACATACGGCACAATGCAATAGGCGCAAAAGTTATTACAGCCGTACATGATATTGACAAAAGCGCTTCGTGGATTATCCCTGAGCTGCGGAAGTCCTTCCGCAATGGCGTCTTCAGCACGATCGGTCACCGCAATCCGTTCCCCATTCATGACTGCTTGCAACATTTGCGGAAGCCGATACAATACATTCGTCCCGAAGATCAGGCTTACATGCGGAAACCGTCTAAGCAGCTTTTTCGCAATGCCCTCTTGCTGCATCATGCATCCGCAGATCCCGACGATCAAACCCGGTTTTTCGTCCTTCAGGTCTTTCAACGCGCCGATATTCCCCATCAGGCGCTTTTCGGCATGATCCCTGACACAGCACGTATTAAACAAAATGAGATCGGCAGATTCTTTATTTGCTGCTTCCGTGTAGCCCATCGAACTCAATTCGCCTTTGATTGTCTCGCTGTCGCGCACGTTCATCTGGCAGCCGAAGGTTTCCACAAAAAACGACAGATTGCGTCCGGCGTTCTCACTTATAATTTCTTCTGCGATCTTTTTTTGTCGCTCAAGTTCTTGAATTTGAATATAACGATTCTTTTCCATGCATATTTCCTCTGAACGCTTACCATTATATAACACATAATCAAAAGTGACAAGAACTGATTTTATCTTTGAATGGTAATCATTGCCTATCATATTTTTTTGAAATTTACAGCCTCTTCGGAGGCTTTTTTTGGTACTAAAATTATTGGAGTGATACAGCTTGAAAAAATTTTTAATTGCAATTTCACTGCTCGGAATTCTTTTTATTGCCGCGGGATATTTTATTGGAGATTATTTTGTAACCTTCGCACTCAAGCGGGAAAATAATCAGCCGCCGCAAGCTACAGCAAATATCGCAGACCCTGATTTAAAATCTCCTGCGCGACCGAATTTTGACAGCGAAATTTGGACAATTCAAAGTGCAGACAATTTAAATTTGCACGCAACATATTTTTTGCCTTCAAATACAAGTCATCGTTGGGCGGTTTTGGTGCACGGCTACGGCAGAGAGCAAACTTTCGCCTTTGACTACGCGGAAGAATATTTGAAACACGGCTACAACGTTTTGACGCCGGATTTACGAGCAAGCGGTACAAGCGAAGGAATTTATTTGACGATGGGCGCGCTAGAAAGTCAAGATATAAAAATGTGGTGCGAAAAAATTATTGAAAGAGACCCGCAAGCCGAAATTATTTTGCACGGCGTTTCAATGGGCGCGGCAACTGTTTTAATGGCGTCCGCACTTGACATTAAAAATCTTCGCGCCGTTGTCGAAGATTGCGGCTACACTTCAGCTTATCAAATGTTTTCCGCGCAACTGGAAAAAATTTTTGGCTTGCCGGAATTTCCAATTATGAATATTGTTGACATTGTAAGCAAAATTAAAACCGGCGTTGCAATTTCTGACGCCGCGCCAATTTTAAGCGTGCCAAATACAAAAGTTCCTACACTTTTTATTCACGGCGATGCAGATAAACTTGTACCTTTTGAAATGCTTGATGAACTTTATAACGCCTCCAACGCGCCGGTAAAAGAAAAATTCATTGTCGAAGGCGCAGGGCATGCTGATTCAAAAATAAAAGACCCGCCGAAATATTTTGAGCGAGTCTTCAATTTCATTGACAGATTTTAATTGCGGGATTTTCTCATTCGCAGCGAATTAAATAAAATCAAAAATGCCGAAAGTACCACGCCCGAAACTGCCATTGGCGGCGAAAAAGGCACAGGCGAATTTTCAAGCGTCATCATTATTGCGGGCGGCGTCAAAAGTATCATTGACAAGTAAGAAATTCCGCGGTTGACTTTGATTAATTTTTTTGCGTAAATTGCAACTTCGCGCAGGGTAAAAAATTTGTGCAAATTTGAAATTTCAAAGTCCGGTTTAACGTCGCTGTCTTCAGTTACGGTTGCCGATTCGTTGTCTTTAAAAATTAATGAAACATCAGCCGTAAACATTGCGGGCAGGTCGTGCAATTCGTTCCCAATCATAGCAACATTTTGCTTTTTGGCGCGTAAAATTTGAACTTCACGCGCTTTATCGTCGGGCGAAAGTTCACTTCGTACCGTGTCAATTTCCATATCCTTTGCAAAATTTTTGGCAGTGCGATTGTTGGCGGCGGTTAAAAGTACCGGCTCCAAATTGTTATGCTTTAAAATTTGAATGAAACTGCTTGATTCGGGATTAACTTCATCTTTCAGAGCAACAATCCCCCGCGCCATAAGTCCAATACTCAAAACAAGCGGCGTTTTGCCGTGAACTGCAAGCTGGTCAATTTTCGTTAAAAATAAATTGCTGATTTTCACGCCCTGATTTTGTATCCATTGCGGGTTGCCGAGGCGAATTGGTTTATTATCCAAAATTGCCTCAACGCCGCAGCAGGGAATTTCTGACGCCGCTTCCACATTGAAAACTTTCAAGCCGCGTCCAAGTGCAGTTTTGTAAATTAACCTGCCGAAAGAGTGCGTGGCGTACTGTTCGACTGACGCCGCGTAAGATAACAATTCATTTTGCGAAAGTGCGTCCGAATATAAATCAGTGATAAAATATTCGCCGTTCGTCAAAAAACGATTCATAGGCATTGCGACGGTATTAACGTCGTTGATTTTTAAAAGTGCGCTTTTATTGTGAACAATTACGTTACTGTTTGAAAGAATACTTTTTGCGGCTTGAAGTACCAACGCTTGCGACAGCCACAGACAAATTGGAAAAAGTGCAATGAAAACCGATAAACCTGTTGCAACGGCGACTTCTTCGCCGCGCAGGAAAAACGCATATACCGTGATAATGCTTGTTACAAGTGCGTCCAGCAACAAAAAAATTTTTACCCTCATTAAATACCACCCGTCTAAATTTTTTGCTATTATAACATTTAACTTTGAAAGTTGCACAAAATTTTCAAAGGCAGTTGACAATTTTAAAACCTTTTATTATAATTCAGT
>CALFIV010000268.1 GCA_937877295.1 uncultured Clostridia bacterium | reverse complement strand
ATACGAGATCTGATCGTGACTGGAGTTCAGACGTGTGCTCTTCCGATCTATTCTCGTTGACAAGGATCACATGGATGCGGTCCTTGTGCCTTGAAAACCGTGTGATTAAGAATTGACAGCAGATCGTGTCGGGCGACTTGCAGTTCATGCAGGAACCGG
Organism: uncultured Clostridia bacterium; assembly: GCA_937877295.1. The sequence continues at coordinate 4,570 of CALFIV010000268.1, read as the reverse complement.
TCTTGGCGCACGGCGTATTCAGTCCGAAGCGCTGCGCGTTGGTCGGCGCAGCAACGTTGCGGGCGCGCTTCATGGCTGCGTCGACGTCGTTTGTGACCTTGTTCATGCCGACGATGAACAGTACGTGCTTCGGCCCTTGCGCGATCGCGGAAACGCGGTTGGCGTTGCCGTCGATGTTGACGAGCACACCGTCCTCGGTCATGGCGTTGACGCTTGACAGGAAGAAATCCGCATCATACGCGTCGAGCATTGCCTGCCGCTTGTCCGGCGCGGCGTCGCGATCCAGAAACCGATAGTTCCCTGCCTGCAGCGCGTCAACCAGACCGATCTCATGTACGCTCATTCCGCCGCCCATCGTGACAGAGCTGCCCTCGGGGATCTGCGAAAGCGCGATTTGCTTTGCTTCTTCGGCGTCCTTTGCGTAGTAGCCGGTCATGTTGCGCGAAGCGAGGCCTTTGATGACCTTCTGCGCCAGCAGTTCGTTGCGTTTTGTGATGTTTGAATTCATAGTGTCCTCAGGAATCGATTGTCTGAGATGGTTTCCGCTGCCGCGATCCAAGCGGTCTGCGGCTCTGCGCGGAATGCTTCCACGGCATCGCGCAACGCTTCATCGGCTTCGCATACACGTCCGACGCCTTTGATCAGCGGATCGATATACCGCTTCTTTGCAAAAATCTGCCGCCATGCGCCGTCTGCCTGCGGGGCTTCGGCGCGCAGCACGGTTTTGCATGCACAAAACGCGCGCCAGGCCGCGGCGGTCGTTTCGTCCCGTTCGAGCTTGGCGATGACCTGCGGTTCGGTCGAGTGCAGATCGGATTCTTCAAGTGCGCCGCGCTGCAGCGCAAGGCGCAGAACCTCGGAGAGCATCTGCATGGCATAGCGGTCCTCGTCCGAGACGTAGATCTTCGAGCACGCAAGCGCCGCCTCCGTGAAATCCTCCGCAATCGACGGCGTGCAAAACGCAAGCTCCGCCTGTCCGTCCTCGGCGTCCGCGACCGCCAGATCGTCATAGAACGCCTTGACCTCGCCGGGCGTGCGGATGCGGTAATTCAAACAGTTGCCGAGCGTGTATTCGAGCCGATCGGCGCTGAGCCTTGGGGAATCGTTGTCCGCGATCGGATAGCGGTGATAGTCGCACACGTCCTTCGTACAGAGGCCGTATGCATGCAGCGTGCGCTGCAGCGCCGCGTCGTGCTCGATGATCTCCTCCGTGCCGTCCTCGGTGGATTCCTGCGTCAAATAGTCGCCGTGCAGAAAGTCCACGACATGCGCGAACACCGGCGAAGCGACGTCATGCAAAAGCCCTGCGACCGCCTGTGCCGAATCGTGCGTGAAATGCCACACGATCAGCGCGACGCCGAGGCTGTGGTCATAGCGCGAATACGGCTGCAGGCCCGCAAACCGCGCAAACGCGGTATATTCGCATCCGCAGTTCATGCCGACACGCTTCAGCCGCTGCATGCTCGGCGCTTCGGCGCAATCGCAAATCACCTCCGGGATATCCGCATGGTACAGCGTATAATGCTCCATGTCACTTGCCGTCCGGAAAGCTGGTAAAGACGTCGTGCTCCATCTCGGGGAGACCGGACGCCTCCCGCTCGCGTGCGATCGCACGGATCAGGAACGCCGTGTTCTTGGCGAGGTTTCGCATGGTCTGAAGCCCCTCGAGGTCCTTCTCGACGTCCTCGGCCGAGAAGCCGTGCACCTGATTCCAGTAGGTGGAGGACGCGACCGGCATGCCGGAGATCGTGAAGTATTTATTGAGCACATCGAACGACGCGGTGTTGCCGCCGCGGCGGCAACTGACCACCGCAGCGCCGACCTTCATATGCTTATCGAAGGACGTGCTGTAAAACAGCCGGTCCAAAAAGGCGAGCAGCGTGCCGTTCGGCGAACCGTAATAGACGGGGCTGCCGACGATGAGCCCGTCCGCGCGTTCAAACAGCGGCGCAGCTTCGTTGACCCTGTCCTGAAACACGCAGCGCCCGTTTTTGAAGCAGAAGCCGCATGAGATGCAGCCGCGCACAGCGTCCTTTCCGATATGCATCTCGTCGGTTTCGATGCCGTCTGTGTGCAGCGTGTCGGCGATCTCTTTGAGCGCCCTTGCAGTGCAGCCGTTTTTGTTGGGGCTGCCGTTGATGATCAGTACCCGATATGCCATGTCAATCCTCCCGTTTCAGTATGGCTTCCGTGAGATCGACTGCGCAGCGCACGCAATCGTCGCACGGGCAAAGCACCCGGCCTGTGTCGCGGCCCTTCAGGTCCTTGCAGAGCGAAGCGCCGCAGGTCTCGGTAAACGCCCTGTGCAGCATGCGCGCGTCGCGCATCACGGGACGCTGTTCCGATTGCACGATGCCGAGCAAAAGCTCTGCGCCGATCAATGCGCCGCACGTGCCCTCCATGCCGCCCATCCCGACGCCGAATGCTGCGCCGATCGCACAGAGCTGTTCCTCCGTATACGGCGTTTGGTCCGCAAAGGCGCCGAGCACTGCCTGACAGCAGTTATAGCCCGCGTGCTTGCGCTCGATCGCAGCCTGCCGCAGTTCCGTTGTTTCCATAGAGACAATCCTTTCGTTTCGGTAAAAAAACCGCCGGAAACCCGGCGGAAAAGGTCGCTTTGTTTACTTGATAAAGCCAAGCTCCTTCGCCTGTGCCATGTATTTCGGCATGTCGGTAAGCGAAACCTCTACATTGTGCTTCTTGGCAAAGGTGACAAACTCCGAGATGCTGACCTTGCCGTCCGCGAGGATCGCGGCCACTTCGTCCTGCAGTTCTTTGTCGGTCTGATACTGCTGTACCAATTCTTCAACTGTCATGGGAAAGACCTCCTTGATTTGATATATAATCAGTATACCACAGGTTTTGCCGTTTGCCAACCGTTTCCGCAAAAAAATCGGCGTCCCTCTCCAAAGCCCGCCCTGTGCAAGGGGCACGGAGCTGAGCGCCCGCAGTGCGGGGAGGAGCGAAGCGGAAGTGCGGGTCGAACAGGGAGCATGGTACGCGCGGGGAGCGTGCGATCTACCGCTGTAACGGAGCGCAGCGGAGTGGACAGGAAGCGTTGAGCGACGCGCTGCGACCATGTGAGACCATCGGGTGGATTTTGCGAAGCAAAAGACGGGAAGGTTGTCGTTCGCACTATCCTTTTCTGCGCAGGATGCGCTTCAAAAGCGGCAGAATGCCGAGCGCGCGGGCAGCGCGCACCGCAAAACGGCGCAGGCGGATATACCCGAGCCGCAGCGTATAGATCGCGTTCCAGAACCGCACATACCGCCGATAGCCCTTGTCGTCGACGGAATACGCCTTGCCCTTTCGCACAAACCCGGTCAGCACGCCGTACACCTGATCAAACGGTACGGTTTCCATCGAAAACGTATTGTCCCCGCGGATCAGATAATATCCGTTCTCCACACGGATCACGCGGTGCAGCACGTTGCTTTCGCCGCGATGATAGAGCGCGACGTCAAACCGGCGGAGCTGCGCCGAAGGAACCCCGATCGTCACAAGATCGCGGTCCTGCCGCAGCATGGGCTCCATGCTGACGCCCTTTGTTCGATATACCAGCTTGCCGTCGCGGGCAAGAATCTCTTCAAACGTCATTCTTCCAATGCGCCGATGCCGCGCAGCTTTTCAATGATGCCGGAGCTGCCTTCTCCGGCGGCAGCCTTAAGCCTTGTGTCTTCCATGTCCTGTGTGATTGAGGTGTCCTTGCGGTTGCTGTTTCCCGCTGTTCCATGCGCACGGACGCTGTTCTGCTGCCGCAGACACGCTCGCTGCATCCGATACGGCTTTGGCAGCTTTCGACACCTGCCGTTTTCATTATACGAATCGAGATTGAAAAAGGCAAGAGGAGAGGGTTAGAAATCTGTGAACAGTTGCACGTATTTACGAAAGAATCCATGCAATGGCAGCGCTTCGGTACGCGTCTCCTCGCCGCATAGCGCACAAACCGCTTGACACATCGGCGGCTATCGTATATACTTTTCGACAATCGGAAACGCGGAAAAACGTCGGGTTTGCCCGATTCGGTCGGGCGATATATCAGGAGGAAACTATGCAGATTTATGAAGAATTGAAGGCGCGCGGGCTGATCGCACAGGTGACCGACGAAGAAGAGATTCGCGATCTCATCAACAACGGCGGCGCAAAGTTCTATATCGGCTTCGATTGCACGGCGGACAGCCTCACGGCAGGGCATTTTATGGCGCTGACGCTGATGAAGCGCCTGCAGATGGCGGGCAACTGTCCGGTGGCGCTGATCGGCGGCGGCACGACGATGATCGGCGATCCCTCGGGACGCACCGACATGCGCAGGATGCTCACCAAGGAGGACATCGACCACAACGCGGCGTGCTTCAAGCGGCAGATGGAACGCTTCATTGAGTTCGGCGAGGGCAAGGCCGAGATGGTCAACAATGCCGACTGGCTCTTAAAGCTCAACTATGTGGACATGCTGCGCGAGGTCGGCACATGCTTCTCGGTCAACAACATGCTGCGTGCGGAATGCTATAAGCAGCGCATGGGAAAGGGCCTTTCTTTCCTCGAGTTCAACTACATGATCATGCAGTCCTAC
>CALFIV010000267.1 GCA_937877295.1 uncultured Clostridia bacterium | reverse complement strand
TCAACCGCCTGACGAACAATCATAAGCTTGCCAAGACCTCCGCGCAGCCGGGCAAGACGCGGCTGGTCAATTTCTTTCTCCTAAACCGCGCGTTCTATCTGGTCGACCTGCCGGGCTACGGCTTTGCGAAGGCGTCGAAGGAGGAGCAGAAGAGCTGGGGCGCGCTCATGGAGCGCTACCTCAGCAGCGGCCGGGTCAAGCATCTTCTGATGCTGATCGACATCCGGCACGAACCGACGCGCGACGATCTTCAGATGTTCCGGTATCTCATCTATTACGGCGTTCCGTATACGCTCGTCGCGACCAAGGCGGACAAGATCGCGAAATCGAAGGTCCGGCAGGAGGCAAACGCCCGCGCGAAGGCGCTCGGCGCGCCGCCGTACGCCATTCCGTTCTCCGCGGAAACGGGCGTCGGAAAGGCGGAATTGCTGACGCGCATCGGGCAGATTTTCGAGGACGCGCAGAATTCCCAAAAAGAATCCGAAGAAGTGTAAAAAAGGGCTTGACAGAAGCGCGGGTTGTTTGCATACTATGCTTTGAAATCTACACATGAGGTAACCAAAGAAATCATGTTGAAAAAATGCCCGATCTGTGAATTGAACTATCTGCGCGGAACGGAAACGATCTGCCGCGTCTGCGCGGCTGCCCGCGCAAAGAAACATACGCCCGAGCCTTCGGAGCAGGAAACGGTCATGTGCAGCGAGTGCGGCGAGAATCCAGCCGTTCCGGGACACGACCTTTGTGAAGACTGTCTGAAAGAACAAAAGCGTCAGGCGAACCTTGAGGCGCTTGCGGATAAGATCCGTGCCGACGAGGCGGACGATCCGCTGGAGGAGGACCTTGAGGAGCCGGACGAGGAGGAATAAGAAAGCGAGTCCGCATGCCCCATGTTTACGCCATCGGTGATCTGCATCTGAGTCTGTCCGTTCCGAACAAGGCAATGGACGTATTCGGTGCGCGCTGGCGTGCGCATACGGACCGCATCCGTGAGGCATGGCAGGATACCGTCGCGGCGGACGATCTCGTGCTTGTACCCGGCGACATCAGTTGGGCGATGTACCTCGAAGACGCGATCGCCGATCTCGCGTTCATCGGCGAGCTGAACGGCACAAAGCTTTTGCTGCGCGGCAATCACGATTACTGGTGGCAGAGCGTCACCAAGGTCCGCGCCGCGCTGCCAAAGGGAATGTATGCCCTGCAGAACGACGTGTTCCGCTTCGGCGATCTGTTCATCGCCGGAACGCGCGGCTGGACGATCCCCGAATCCTCGCATTTCAAGGAGAGTGCCGACCGCAAGCTCTATGAGCGCGAGCTGATCCGCCTCGATCTGTCGCTCGCGCGCGTGCCGAACGGCGCGGACTGCATCGGCATGCTGCACTATCCGCCGTTCTCCGAGGCCGGCGAACCGAGCGCGTTTGCACAGCGCTTTGCCGCAATCGGCGCGACCGACGTCGTCTACGGACATCTGCACGGCGCGTCGCACCGCTGCGGGTTCAACGGTATTGCGGACGGCGTCAACTATCATCTGATATCCGCGGATTATCTGGACTTTGTCCCCAAGCGCATCCGCTGAGCAGGCTGCCGTAAAGGGAGAGATGGCGACGCGCGGGAAGCGTGCGACG
>CALFIV010000266.1 GCA_937877295.1 uncultured Clostridia bacterium | reverse complement strand
ACAAGGCTTTTCGCGCAGAGATCCTTCGAAACAAGTTTCTCAGGATGACATGGTTCGGACTTTTTTAACAGCCCCTTTGCGTGTGTCCTTTTATTGTACGATCACAATGATCGGTTCGCCGGCGGTGGAGACCGTACCGTAATCGACGGGGTATTCGCGGTCGTTCAGGATATTCCGGTATCTGCCGTCCGCAAGCGGCACGCTGACGGCGGCGGCATTGCCGCGCAAAGAGAAGACGCCGACCGCCTTGCGGCTGCCCATTGTCCACGTCGAGACGATGACGTCGCGCGCTCTTGCCTCAAGCGTATACACGCCGTCCGAAAACAGCGCGTCCTTTTTCACGGCGATCAGCGTCTGCAAGAGCCGTTCGTGCATCGGTTCGCCGTCCATCGGGATCGGATCGGCGTCAAACAGCGTCGGCGTGTGATTGACTGCCCACTCCTGCCCGGAGTAGAGCATCGGCATGCCCTTTTGGAAGAATGTCCACGCGATCCAGGTTTCGCGTACCGTGCGGTCGGGGAAGAGGAACGCCGTTCTGAGCCGGTCGTGGTTCTCGGTAAAGCGCAGCTTGACGTAATCGGAGGGATAGATGCTTTCCTGCCGCTCGAGCGCGGCAACATATTCGGCGAGTGTCTCCCGGCCCTGCACATACGCCATGAAATCGCCGTAGACGTCGTAGTCATAGCAGATATCGAACGCCTGATACAGCTCGGAATCGGACAGTGCAAAAAGCCCCTGATTGCGGTTATAGCGGATGAACCCGTGCTCCACCGATTCGGCGAGCCAGATGCAGCCGGGACGCACCGCGGCAACCCGTTTTCGCGCTTCCTTCCAGAAGCCGAGCGGTACGAGCGGCGCGACGTCGCAGCGGAAGCCGTCGACATACCTTGCCCAGAAGCACAGCGTGTCAATGAGCTCGTCCCACAGCGCGGGCACGGAAAAATCGAGGTCGATGATGTCCGTCCATTCGCCGACGTGATTGCCGAACGACCCGTCCGCACGGCGGTAGAAGTATTCGGGATGCGTCTTCACCAGCACGGAATCGGGCGAGGTATGGTGGTACACCACGTCGATCAGCACCTTGAGGCCGAGCTTATGCGCGGTCGCGCAAAGCTGCACGAAACCGTCCATTGTGCCGAACTCCGGATTGATCCCGCGATAGTCTTTGATCGCGTACGGCGAGCCGAGCGTGCCTTTGCGTTTGACCTCGCCGATCGGATGGATCGGCATCAGCCAGATCGCGTCGACGCCGAGCGCGCGGATACGGGGAAGATCCTGCTCCACTGCGGCGAACGTGCCTCCGTGGTTGCGGATGAAGATCGAATAGAGCGTCATATTGCGCAGGTTCATGGTTGCCTCCGAAAAAAGCTTTGATAGCCCCGTCATCCTGAACGCAGTGAAGGATCTCTGAACGCAGCTTTGCTTTTCCGTTCCGAGATCCTTCGTCATTTCACTCCTCAGGATGACATGCGAGACATAGAAACAGTCTCTGCATGGCGTGGATTATTTACCGGTCGTTTTCTTGGTCGCCGTCTTCTTGGCGGCGGAAGTGGAAGAGGTCTTCTTGGAAGCCGTCTTTTTCGCCGTCTTCTTCGCGGGCTTCTTCTCCTCTTCGTCGTCCTTCAAAGCGTCGCTGTTGCCGAAAATGCTCATCGCAAGCTCCGTGCGTCCCGCGCCCATCAGTCCGGACAGACCAAGGATTTCCCCCTTGTGC
>CALFIV010000265.1 GCA_937877295.1 uncultured Clostridia bacterium | reverse complement strand
GCCGGAACGGCAGACGGGGGAGTTGCATGCGGCGCTGCCTGTGTTTGAACAGACGCGGATGTGGCTTGCGCGCTATTGCGCCGGGCGCGATCCCGGCTTTCTGCCGCCGCTTGCTGCCTGCGGCACGCCGTTTCAGACGGCGGTCCGGCAGCTCCTTCTGACCGTTCCGTACGGGCGGACCGTAACCTACGGCGCACTCGCAAAGCAGCTCGGCACATCGGCACGCGCGGTCGGCGGCGCGGTGGGACGCAACCCGATCCTGCTGATCGTTCCCTGCCACAGAGTCGTCGGCGCAGACGGATCGCTCGTGGGCTTTGCGGCGGGAACGGACCGCAAACGAAAGCTTCTGACGTTCGAACGTTCGGGCAGGCTGTAATACCAAGTCGGCGCAGCGATCGGAGGCCCGAAAGAAATTGGGCTTTCGATCGTTTTCTGTCAAATGCGGTTGCAATTCCCATACAGGGGATGATATACTCCACATATAGACCGCAGCGCGTGCGGAATACCGATTACGAACGAAAGGCGGAGACAAGATGGAGCAGCGGACCGACATGAAGTATCTCAGGCTGCTTGCACGCGAGTACCCGACGATCGCGCAGGTCTCCACGGAGATCATCAATCTTCGGGCGATTCTGTGCCTGCCCAAAGGAACGGAGCATTTCATCAGCGACATCCACGGCGAATACGAGGCGTTTCTGCACATGCTCAAGAATGCGTCCGGCGTCGTGCGCGTCAAGGTCGACAACCTGTTTGAAGACAGCGTGACCGAAGCCGAACGCAACACGCTCGCCACGTTGATCTACTATCCCGAGGAAAAGCTCGAACAGCTGCACAAGGACGGCGTCATCAATGCCGAATGGTACAAGATCACGCTGCGCAGGCTTGTCGAGGTCGCCCGGCTGTCCGCATCCAAGTATACGCGGTCCAAGGTCCGCAAGGCGCTGCCGCAGGGGTTCGAATACATCATCGACGAGCTGCTGCACGCGATCGAAACCGAAGACAAGCTGCGTTACAACAACGAGCTGATCCGCACCATCATCGAGACCGGGCAGGCGGACGCGCTGATCATTGCGCTGAGCAATCTCATCCAGCGGCTGGTCATCGACCGTCTGCACATCGTCGGCGACATCTTTGACCGCGGTCCGGGCGCGCATATCATTCTGAACCGGCTTCTGCACTATCACAACGTCGACGTGCAATGGGGCAACCACGATGTGCTGTGGATGGGCGCGGCCGCGGGCAGTCGCGCGATGATTGCCACCACCATCATCAATTCCTTCAAATACGGCAATGTTGATTCCATCGAGGACGGCTACGGCATCTCGCTCTCGCCGCTCGTCACGTTTGCGCTCGACACCTATGCGGACGATCCGTGCACGCGGTTTCTGCCGCGCGAGGTCGGCGGCGCAGGGCATGCCAATGCGGATCTGATCGCCAAAATGCACAAGGCGATGGCGGTCATCCTGTTCAAGCTCGAAGGACAGATCATTCAGCGAAACCCGGACTATCACATGGACCACCGCGCAATGCTGCACCGCGTCGACTATGAGCAGGGCTCTGTCACGCTCGCAAACGGCGAGACGTATCCGCTGGCCGACGCACGCTTCCCGACGGTGCTGCCGTCCGATCCGTACACGCTGTCCGAGGCGGAAAGCGAGCTGATGGATAAGCTTCGCACCGCGTTTCACCATTCCGAACGGCTGCAGGAGCATGTGCGGTTTCTGTTCTCGCACGGGAGCATGTACCTCGTCTGCAACGGCAACCTGCTGTTCCATGGCTGCGTTCCGGCCGACGAGGACGGCACGTTCACAAGCGTGGCGGTCGACGGAAAGGAATACAGCGGCAAAGCGCTGTTCGACGTCTGTGACGAGATGGCGCGCAAGGGCTTCTTTGCGAACTGGGGCTCGCCCGATCGCATGAAGGGGCTCGATTTCTTCTGGTACATGTGGTGCGGCACGAATTCGCCGCTGTTCGGCAAGGACCAGATGACGACGTTTGAACGCTACTTCATCGCCGACAAGGCCACGCATGAGGAGCACAAGAATCCGTATTTCAAGCTTGCCGAGCATGAGGACTTCGCAATCGCGATCCTCAAAGAATTCGGTCTTTCCGACGATCCGGACTCGCATATCATCAACGGCCACGTACCGGTCAAGATCAAAAAGGGCGAATCCCCGATCAAGGCAAACGGCCGGATCTTTGTCATCGACGGCGGAATGAGCAAGGCCTATCAGTCCACCACCGGCATTGCAGGCTATACGCTGATCTGCAATTCCGAGCGCATGGCGCTCTCCTGCCACGACCCGTTCGTCACCGTCGCCGAGGCGATCCGCTCCGAGGTCGATATCCATTCCACGCAGCAGATCGTGCACACGTACACCCGCCGCAA
>CALFIV010000264.1 GCA_937877295.1 uncultured Clostridia bacterium | reverse complement strand
ATGGAAGAACAAGGCGTCGGTCTTACAGTCGAGCAGTTTGAAGAGGGCTGTAAGAACGGTACGCTTGCCGGACACGTTGGCTTTGCCGAGTCAGTCGGTATGATCGGTGAAGCGCTCGGCTTTAAAATTGATCGTTTTGAGCAGCAGATGAAGCCGATCGTCACGACCGTCGATCGCAAGTCTCCTTACGGTTTTGCAAAAGCGGGCGATGTTGCAGGGGTGAATATGACCGGTCAGGGCTATATCGGCGATAAGGTCATGATTGATATGATTCATCCGCAGCAGATTGAGCCGGAAATGGAAGGCACATATACCGGCGATTATATCACGCTGACCGGTACGCCCAATGTGAATATGCAAATTAAGCCGGAAGTGAACGGCGGTATCGGCACGATCGCGATGTGCGTCAACATGATCCCCCATGTTCTGAACGCGAAGCCCGGTCTGAAGACGATGATCGATCTTCCCGTACCGCATGCCATTATGGGAGATATGCGCAATTATCTCGAAAAATAAGGAGACGAGCATGGCAAAGAAAAACGACTGGGTGCAAATCCATATCGATGTTTTAAAGCCTTCCGAACGTGCGACAAACATACCGGAAGATACCCGTCACGTACCGCTTGAAATGTGGGTTAAAGGACATTTACTCAATGACGAAGCCGAAATCGGTGATTTCGTGCGTGTCCGCACGAAGACAGGCCGTGAAGCGGAGGGAACGCTTTGCGCGGTCAATCCGTCCTTTCAGCATAATTTCGGCGATTATATCCCGGAACTTGATACCATCGACGAAACTGTGAAATCCATTCTGTTCGGAGGTGCTCAGCATGATTGACAACAGCTATACCGCCGTCATGGCGCGCAAGAATGAGATCATGAAGCGCGCCGTCGGTATGGATTATGACCGTTTTGAAAGCGGTTCGATTGCGTTCGATTACGAGGCGATGATGGCTGCGACCGGCTATTCTCTGGAAGCGGTCCGCAAAATTCAGACGGAAGAATTCCAGATCGGAAATACACCTCTCATCGAACTCAAAAACCTGACTGCACTTGCACGTTCCTTTGCGCCGCAAGGCTACGGCGCTCGAATTTTCGTGAAGGATGAGGCGTCCAATCTTTCCGGCAGCTTCAAGGTGCGCCGCGCAGCTACCAGCATTCATCAGGCTAAAAAGATGGGCTACAAGGGCGTGATTTCCGCTACCTCTGGCAACTACGGCGCCGCGGTTGCGGCATGCGCAGCAAAAGCCGGTTTGAAATGCATCGTCGTACAGGAATGCTATGATTCCAAAGGGATCGGACAGCCGGAAATCATCGAAAAGGCAAGAAAGTGCGAAGCGCTAGGCGCTGAGGTCGTACAGCTGACGGTCGGACCTGAGCTCTTCTATATGTTCCTGCGCATGCTTGAAGAGACCGACTATTTCAACGCATCACTCTATACGCCTTTTGGCATTTCGGGCGTAGAAACACTCGGATATGAAATCGCACAGCAATGCCGTTTGATGCTCGGACGTGATCCGGATATGGTCGTATGCACAAACGCGGGCGGCGGCAATCTGACCGGTACTGCACGCGGCCTTCTGAAAGCGAACTGCCATGCGGAAGTTGTTGCCGCGAGCGTTAATCTCAGCGGGCTGCACATGGCAAGCGATACGCAATTCAATCTTAAATCCTTTACAACCGGTCACACCGGATTCGGCATGCCGTTCTCCACGTGGCCGGATCGGAGCGACGTTCCGCGCAGTGCAGCGAGACCTCTTCGTTATATGGATCGTTACGTAACGGTCAATCAGGGCGAGGTATTCTATACAACGGAAATGCTGGCCGCTCTCGAAGGTATGGAAAAAGGACCTGCCGGAAACACGTCGCTTGCCGCTGCGTTCTCCCTTGCGCAGACGCTTCCGAAGGATAAGATCATCGTTGTGCAGGAAACCGAGTATACCGGCGCAGGCAAACACGTCAACGCGCAGCTTTCCTTTGCACGCGGAAACGGAATCGACATTCACTTTGGCGATCCGAAAGAAGAAGTACCCGGCAAGAGCATCGTCCTTCCTGCCCATCCTTCCATGATCACTGCGCGCGCTGCCGATATGGAACACCTGCGCACTTCTTTGATTCATAACGCGATCAAAATGACCGGTAAGACCCCGACAGACGCTGATATTGAATTTCTCGCAGCGGAAACCAAGACAGACCCGACATTTGTAAAGGAGCATCTTGCATGAAACGGAACGACGATTTTGAAACACGGCGTGAGCATCTCAAAGGCCTTACCGACGCCGAACTGGAAGCACGCTTCTGGAGCTTGATCGATGAAATGATCGATCCTCTTTTGAAGCTTGGCTATGAAAATACGACGCCCGCTATCGAACGCAGCGTACTCTTGCGCATGGGTTTTTCTTCCATCGAAGCAAAAGCGCTTGTTGAAGGCTGCATGGAGCACAATCTCATGGAACACGGTGTTGGGAATGTTATTTACCGTCTTGCAAAGAAGGACCAAATCGATATTCGCAGCGCAGGTCTCAAATTGATTGAACAGGATGCATGGATGGAAGCGGAAGCCTTATTTGGAGGGGAAAACGCATGAATGAATACAAGCTCGAAAAAGACGTCAAAATTGACGTCGCAAAGATTCTGGAAGATCTCGAACATTACCGTCCGCGCCGCCGTGGCTGGACGTGGCGCGAACCCGTTCCGAATCTTGAAATGGGTCCTTTCACGTATCAGGACGCCAGCAAGCCGCTCAAAGACAGCGTTGGGCTTCCCCCCGCCCACTACTTCGGCGATATTGATCCGCAGCCGATCCCGGTCATCACGACCGAGATCGCATCCGGTCGTTTTGAAGACGATATCCGTCGTATGCGTATGGCCGCTCACCATGGTGCGGATCACATCATGGTCATTCGCACGGCAGGTCAAAGTCACTTTGACGGTCTGATTGAAGGCACGCCGCAAGGCATAGGCGGCGTTCCGGTCACCAGAAAACAAGTTCGCGCGCAGCGCAAAGCGCTGGATATGATCGAAGACGAAGTCGTTCGTCCGATCAACTATCACAGCTATGTTTCCGGCGTCGCCGGTCCTGATATCGCTGTTATGTTTGCCGAAGAAGGCGTCAACGGCGCACATCAGGATCCTCAATACAACGTCATCTACCGCAACATCAACATGGTGCGTTCGTTTGTCGACGCATGTGAGTCCAAACGCATTATGGCATGGGCGGATATGGCGCAGATCGACGGCGCACACAACGCAAATGCAACGGCCAGAGACGCATGGAAGGTAATGCCTGAACTGATGGTGCAGCACGGTATCAATGCGCTGATTTCCTACAAAGTCGGCATGAAAAAAGAGAACATTTGTCTCTCCACCGTTCCTCCGACGGCAACGCCTGGTCCATGCATTCATATGGACCTGCCCTATGCGGTTGCTCTGCGCGAACTGTTCCGCGGATACCGCATGCGTGCGCAGATGAATACAAAATATATCGAGGCGTCCACGCGTGAAGCGACGGTCACGCATGTGCTCAACATGGTGATCTCCAAGCTGACAAGCGCTGATATTCAGAGTACAATCACACCGGATGAAGGCCGCAATGTGCCTTGGCACATCTATAACATCGAAGCCTGCGACACAGCGAAACAGGCTTTGATCGGCATGGACGGTCTTATGGAAATGGTCGAGCTCAAGAAAGACGGCTATCTGCGTGAAAAGGCACGCGAATTGAAAGAACGTGCGGCTATGTTCCTCGAAAACATGAAAGAGCTCGGCGGATATTTCAATTCCGTTGAAGAGGGTTTCTTTGTGGACAGCGGTATGTTCCCCGAACGCAACGGGGACGGCATTTCCCGTAAGATTGACGGCGGTATCGGCGTCGGTACGGTCTTCAAACGCGCGCGTGACTACTGTGCGCCAGTTACCGCTCACTACGGTTATAATAACGTAGCCCAATACGATCCGGATGCGGTTTCCGATCCTGCGAAGCTGATCGGAGGATGCACCTTTGAATGTCCGGACAAAATCCGCTACATTGATGAGCTTGATGAAACAGACAACGTATATCTTCGTATGGATGATGTCAAGGACTATGCAGGTCCGAATGCGAAGCTGATCAAGCCCGAGATGGAATGGCTTGCGGACGGCACGGTGATGCTGACAATGTTCTTCCCCACCGACGTGCGACACGCGGAAGCGACTGCGTTGGAAATCGGAAAGCGTATGAATCTCAACGATTGCGAAGTAATCAATCGTGAGATTATGCAGCGCGCGGAAGGCACGCGAATTGAGATGAAGGGTAAAGTCGGATTCTCCATCAACATGGATGATCTCGTGCTTCCTTCCGTTCCAGATGTGCTGAGCGACGACGAGCTTTGGGATGCGATCGACAAAAAGCCGATGCGCATCGTTGCCGGTACAATCGGCGATGACGAGCACTCTGTAGGTCTTCGCGAGATCCTCAACATCAAGCATGGCGGTATCGAAAAATACGGCATTGAATGCATCTATCTCGGAACGTCCGTACCGCCCGAAAAGCTTGTACAGGCAGCGATCGAAACGAATGCGGATGCAATGCTTGCTTCCTGCATTATTTCGCACGACGACATCCACTACAAGAATATCGCAAAGGTCGACCGCATCGCGCGTGAAATGGGTGTCCGTGACAAACTGATGTTTGTTGCGGGCGGTACGCAGGTTACGGATGAAGGCGCGCGTGAAGCCGGCGCGGACGTCGGGTTTGGCCGCGGCTCGCACGGCAACCATGTTGCAACATTCCTTGTAAAAGAGCGCGCAAGAAGAGAACAACAGAATGCACGTTAACGTACTGATAGCAGAAATCGGTTCAACCACTACCGTTGTCAATGCGTTTGATGGTCTCGGAACTGCCAAGCCGAAGTTTTTGGCACAAGGCAAGGCGGCAACAACGGTTCTGGACGGAGACGTCCGGATCGGGCTTCAAAATGCAATCGACGATATGCTGACCAATTGCGGCGAGCATGCGATCACATACTATCGCATGCTTGCTTCCGGTTCGGCTGCAGGTGGACTTCGCATGACGGTTCACGGGCTGGTGCGCGATATGACCGTACGGGCCGGTGAAGCGGCAGCGCTCGGTGCGGGCGCGATTATTGTGCAGACGACGGCCGGCAAAATGAACGAATTCGATCTTGAAGATCTCAAAAGCATTCATCCGAATTTGATTCTGCTCGCCGGAGGCACAGATTACGGTGAGCGTGAAACCGCAGTGCATAATATGAATGCAATTGCAAACAGCGGTATCAAAACGCCGATCGTCTATTGCGGCAATATTCAGAACCGAACGATTGTTTCCCGCATAGCGCAGGAGAACGGGATTCCTCTTTCCATGGCGGATAATGTATACCCACGGCTTGACCAGATGAATGTAGAATCCGTACGCAAATGCATTCATGCAATGTTTGAAAAGCACATCACGAATGCACCGGGAATGGAGCACATCCGAGATATGGTCAACGGCGCGATCCTACCGACGCCAGGAAGCGTAATGCTCGCTTCACAGCTGTTATACGATTCCATCGGTGATCTGACCGTACTGGATATCGGCGGCGCAACGACTGATGTGCATTCCGTCACTGACGGATCGCCGGATATTATGTCAATGATGACTGCGCCCGAGCCGAAAGCGAAACGCACGGTGGAAGGCGATCTCGGATTGTACATCAATGCACACAATTTGGTAGATCGTATCGGCACGGACGTTCTTGACCGAGAATTGGCAATCAATACGAATGATGTAATGCAGCATTATCTGCCTATTCCGAATACCGATACGCAGTATCGGCTCACGGAACGTTTGTGCCTTGAAGCGGGGCTTGTTGCGCTTGATCGTCATGCCGGGAAACTTCGTCATTTGTATACGCCGCAGGGACGCAGAACAATTGCCGAAGGTAAAGATCTGTCTGCCATCAAATGGATGGTTGGGACAGGCGGCGCGTTGACGCGTCTTCCGCATCGTGAAACCATTCTGCGAACGATTGCGGATTGCAACAAATCAAAAATGCAGCTTCTTCCATCCCCCGGCGTTGTGAAACTGCTGTTTGATCACGATTACATCATGGCGTCGGTCGGCGTTCTTTCGAAGGAAGATCCGGAATCTGCATTGGCACTTTTGAAGGAGAGTTTGCGATGGGACAGTATCCGAAACTGATCATTGACACAGGTAAAGTTTTGCATAATATGAAAACGCTTGTCAATGCTGCGCATGCGCAAGGCGTTTCTATTGCTTTGGTTTCAAAGGTTGTATGCGCTCATCCGGCTGCTGTTGATTGTATTTCCGAGAGCGGCTGTGATATGATTGCGGATTCTCGTCTTGAAAATTTGCATAATGCGGATACGCATCTGATGAAACTTTCTCTACGTATTTCTATGCCTGACTGTGCGGAAGATGTGGTTCGCTGTTCCGATATCAGTCTGGAAAGCGAAAAGGATACGGTACTCGCGCTGCAAGAGGCTGCAAGAAAACAAAACAAGATTCATCGAATCATTCTGATGATCGATCTCGGCGATCTCCGCGAAGGACTCTTTTTTCAGGATTATGAAGCCATTCTCGACGTTGCCGGGACAATCAAGTCCTGCCCGAATCTGGAGTTATACGGTACAGGCACAAATCTGACCTGTTACGGTTCTGTTCTTCCCGATGAACAGAATCTCGGAATGCTCGTGCAGATCACGGAAAGAATGCGTAAAGATCTGCAGATTCCGATCCCGATCATTTCTGGTGGAAACAGCACATCGCTAAAGCTGTTGCTGGAAGGAAAGCTTCCGAAAGGCGTCAATCATCTCCGTCTCGGAGAATCCGCAATGTGCGGCGTTATTCCGGGCACATATACAAAGATTGCAGGATGCTGTCAGGATGCGTATCGGTTGGATGCGGAGCTTGTTGAATGCAAACAAAAACCTTCTTATCCGATCGGAACGCTTTCTAAAAATGCGTTTGGAGAAACCGTTGCATATGTCGATAAAGGCATTATGCTGCGCGGAATTGCTGCCGTCGGTCGGCAGGATGTTCGTGTCGACGGCTTGACACCTGTCGATGACAGAATCGAGATCATTGGTGCAAGCTCCGATCATCTGATTCTTGATTTCACAAAAGCGCCTGAATACCGTGTCGGGGACATTATCTCTTTCGGCTTGGACTACGGCGCGCTGCTCAGTGCAAGTACAAGCGCATATGTCCATAAGGAGACGGTTTGATGCAAGGACCTTTGCAGTATGAATTGCATACGGTGGAATCCATTAAATCCACGAATACTGCTTTGAAGGAACTTGCGAGAAACGGCGCACCAGAAGGGTATGTTCTAGTAGCTTTGACGCAGACGAACGGCCGCGGGCGAATGAATCGCGTGTTCTATTCACCGAAGGGAACAGGTTTATACTGTTCGGTTTTATTTCGTCCATCGATTCCGATTCCTGCATATGTTCTGACTTGCATGAGCGCTGTTGCTGCAGCTGAGACGATTGAAAGTTTTGATATCCCGTGCAAAATCAAATGGGTCAATGACGTTTATGTGCGTAATAAGAAAGCAGTCGGCATTCTGACAGAAGGCGCATTTGCACCGGACGGTTCTTTTGTATATGCGGTCGTCGGTATCGGCGTTAACTTGTTCCCGCCTGCGGACGGCTTTCCGGAGAGCATTTCAGATACAGCAACCGCAGTATTTGAACAAAAACAAGACGAATCTCTGCGAAAGCTGTTTCTCAAACGATTGCTGCAGCGCATG
Source organism: uncultured Clostridia bacterium (assembly GCA_937877295.1). The sequence goes on along the minus strand of CALFIV010000264.1, from coordinate 6,854 downwards.
AAACATTATTATGAGATGCTTCCCGAAACGCCTTTCATTGACGCTTATCGGGAAAAACAAATGATCGTCGGCAAACCGATTCTGTTCTCCGATATGGAAGGAATGAATCGCGGTACGGCAATCGGTATCGATGATTCGTTTCGTTTACTTGTAAAAACCTCTGACGGCACTGTTCATGCAGTCGATCGCGGAGATGTTACCATTCTTTAAGCGATATATGTTTGGTTTGCCTGTGTATCTGAATTCTGTTCTTGAAAAAACGACAGACCTACTGTATACTGTTTGATTGGAAATCGTGTTTGATGGAGCTTGCATGATTCAATTTGACCATGTGACATTTCAATATGAAAGCGCTGAAACGCCTGCTTTGAGCGATATCTCTCTGCAAATCGAGGAGGGCTCTTTTGTTGCGATCGTCGGACACAACGGAAGCGGAAAAAGTACGCTTGCAAAGCACGTCAACGGACTTTTGCTGCCTACTTCGGGAACTGTTACGGTTTGCGGGCTCTCTACAGACTCCGAAGAGAATATTTTGAAAATTCGCCAACAGGTTGGTATGGCGTTTCAGAATCCTGATAACCAACTTGTTACAACCATTGTCGAGGAAGACGTTGCGTTTGGTCCTGAAAATCTCGGAGTAGACCCTATCGAAATTCGCAAACGCGTTAACGAAGCTCTGAACAGCGTAGGCATGTCGTCATTCTCCGAGAAAGCTGTCCATCACCTCTCCGGAGGTCAGAAACAGCGAGTCGCGATTGCCGGTATTCTTGCGTTGAAACCGCGCGTTGTGATCTTTGATGAAGCGACTGCCATGCTGGACCCGAGCGGGAGAAATGAACTGCTTACGACCGTAAAACAGTTGCACAATGAGGGTATGACAGTTTTGATGGTTACCCAATACATGGAAGAAACGACGGAGTGTGACCGCGTTATCGTTATGAATCGCGGAAAAATTGTATGTGATGATACGCCTGATCAAGTTTTTTCCAAAGTCGATTTGTTGGCAGAAAGCAAGCTTGTTCCGCCTATGATTGTCTCCATTCGAAATGAGCTTCGCGAACTTGGCTGCCCCATTCCCGATTCCGTTTTGAAAGCGGATCAACTTGCGGAGGCAATATGTCAATTGTAATTCATCATTTGACATTTGCATATACCGAAGGCGGAAAGCATCTGCCGCCAACACTCAAGGATCTGAACTTCACGATCGAAGAAGGCGAGTTCCTCGGGATCATCGGTCATACCGGAAGCGGCAAGTCGACGTTTGTTCAGCATTTGAACGGGCTTCTGCCGTCCGAAAAAGGAACGGTACTCGTAGACGGACATGATCTTTCCGAAAAAAGCGAGCGCCGACAAGCAAGAGTGCTTGTCGGAATGGTATTTCAGTATCCGGAATATCAACTGTTTGCAGATACCGTTGCAGAAGACGTTTCGTTTGGTCCGAAAAATATGAAGCTTGAAGAGGAAGAAATCAAGCGGCGTGTTTCCTATGCAATGGAGCTAGTCGGGCTGGATTACAAGCGCTTTGCAGAACGTTCTCCGTTTGAACTTTCCGGCGGCGAGCGCAGAAGAGCAGCGATTGCTGGCGTGCTGTCCATGACACCGAAATACCTTGTTCTGGATGAACCGATGGCCGGACTTGATCCGAAAGGCCGAGAGGATATCTTGACACTACTGGAAAAGCTTCGCAGTGAATCCAATTGTACGATCATCATGATTTCACATTCCATGGATGATATTGCGAAACACGCGACAAAGGTTCTTGTTCTGGAGCAAGGTGAGGTTGCAATGCTTGATACGCCGCAAAATGTGTTTTCACATGCGGAAAAACTGGAATCTTTTGGCTTATCCGTACCAAGCGTAACAAAGCTGTGCGTAGAATTGAACCGTCGCGGCGTATCAATCCCAACAACGATATGTACCAAAGAAGCATTTCTGAATTGGTTCAGAGAGGAGCGTCATCATGCGTGACATTTCTCTCGGCCAATTTGTAGCAGGCAATTCGATTGTACATAAGCTTGATCCGAGAACGAAAATCATGATCATGATTTTGTATATCGTGATGACGTTTCTCGTTGTAAAAATCTATTTCTTTGCAATCCCGTTTGCGTTTTTACTGATGGGACTGTTGTTATCTCATATTTCGCTGAAGTATATACTGAACGCGCTGAAACCGATTCGCGTGCTTTTGGCGTTCATGTTCCTTCTGAACCTGTTTTTCACAAGCGGTGAAACAGTACTCTGGGATCTTGGATTCTGGCAGCTCACGCTGGAAGCCCTCCTCCAATCTGTATTTTTGTCACTGCGAATCATCCTTCTGGTTGCAGGTGCATCTATGCTGACCCTGACTACCTCCCCCATCGCTCTTACTGACGGTATTGAACGGCTTCTGACGCCTTTGAAGGTATTCCGTTTTCCGGCACACGAGCTTGCGATGATGATGACCATCGCGCTTCGTTTTATTCCGACGCTGATGGATGAATCGGAAAAAATCAAAAATGCACAGATGGCTCGCGGAGCAGATTTTGAAAGCGGAAATCTGATCCGCCGTGTCAAAAGTATGATCCCGATTTTGATTCCGTTGTTTGTTTCCTCTTTCCGGAAAGCAGATGAACTAGCAACCGCTATGGAATCCCGCTGCTATCATGGCGGTGAGGGTCGGACCAAGATGCATCAGCTTCGCTTTACAAGAAATGATTTGATTGCTGCACTGATCACCTTGGCATCTGTCGGCGTTTTGGTCGTTCTTTTAGTTATTTTCCCATGAGACGGATTCGCATGATCATCGCGTATGACGGAACGAATTACGTTGGCTGGCAAGTCCAGCCTAACGGTGTTTCGATTCAGTCGCACTTGGAACGCGCAATTAATGAAATCACCGGTGAACAGCTCCGCGTAGAGGGATCTGGCCGAACTGACAGTGGCGTTCATGCACGTGCACAGGTTGCACACTTTGATACCGACGCTCGCATGGCGGCAGATAAATTTGCGATTGCGCTGAATATGCATTTACCGGATGATATACGCGTTTTGTATTCCGAAGAATGCGATCCCATCTTTCATGCGCGTTTTTCAGCAAAGCGAAAGCAATATGCTTATACGATTCATATCGGAACGCATGCGGATGTTTTTTCTCGTAACACATCTCTGCATCTTCATCACATACCGGATTTTGACGCTATGCTGGGAGCTGCAAAGGTTTTGATCGGTACACATGATTTTTCCGCATTTAAATGCGCCGGTCGCAAAGTCGACAGCACTGTTCGCACGATTGAACAATCCGAGTGGATGAAAAATGGACCTTTCTGGACCTATACCGTTACCGGAAACGGCTTTTTGTACAACATGGTTCGGATCATTGTCGGTACAATGCTGGAGATCGGGAGCGGCAAACGTTCAATATCCGATATGCAGAAAGCGCTGGATTCCGGAAAACGAAGCGACTGCGGCGCTACTGCACCGGCACACGGTCTTTGTTTGATGCGTGTTTGCTATCCGGATTTTGATACGCGGGAGGTGCTTTCCCGTGAATGACCGATACTGGATGCAGCAAGCGTTGTCAGAAGCACAAATTGCATATAAAGCGGGTGAAGTTCCGGTCGGCGCTGTGATTGTGAAAAATGGGAAATTGATTGCGAGCGCACACAATCTGTGCGAATCAGAGCATGATCCTTCGAAGCATGCCGAGCTGCTTGTTATGCAAGCCGCATATGACCGGCTTGGTTCTTTATCCGGATGCACTCTTTATGTGACGTTAGAGCCTTGTGCCATGTGCGCAGGCGCAATGCTGCATTTTCAACTCCCTCGTTTGGTTTTCGGAGCTTTTGACCGTACATGCGGCTGTTGCGGATCACGAATCGATTTGACAGATCATTGGTTCGCGCACAGCGTAGAAACGATCGGAGGGATTTGCGAAGATGAATGCGCTGCCATGCTTTCAGCTTTCTTTGTAAATCTTCGCAATTCTGAAAAAGATTGTTGATTTTTTTCTCGGAATGCGTTATACTAACATTCGCGCAATACATGGAGACGTATCGAAGTGGTCATAACGAGAACGACTCGAAATCGTTTGACTGGTGATGAGCCGGTCCGTGGGTTCGAATCCCACCGTCTCCGCCACGTCGTCGCAAGCTTCTTATCGCTTGCGACGTTTTTTTGTTGCACAACCAAATCATTCTCCTCTTACTTCGACGCCACTCAAAAAAGGTAACGCATGCTTTCTGTTCGCGTGCAAGAGCGCTCACAAGGTGTGAATCCGCAGCTTTATTCACATAAGATGAGAGGTTTCCAAACACGTGCAAGTATGCATTTCTTATGCTTATATGATTGCATGTTTTGTCGCTTTGTGTTAGAATATTCACAGTGAGTTCGTAACCATCCTCACTTAAAACAAAACTATGGAGAATCTTTATGTCACAAACAACGAAATACACAGCAAGCTACATTACAAAAGCTGCCTTTATTGCAGCGCTCTATGTCGTGCTGACAGAGCTTTCCGCGCAGTTCGGGCTCTCCGGAACGAACGTAATTCAATTTCGCATCTCGGAAGCGCTCACGATTCTGCCATTCTTTACATCTGCTGCCATTCCCGGTCTTGTTATCGGATGCCTGCTTTCCAATATTCTGACCGGCGCTGTCCTCTGGGACGTTATTTTCGGTACGCTGGCTACTTTGATCGGCGCGCTCTTGACCTATGCGCTTCGCAAGCACAAGTGGCTTGCCCCTGTTCCGCCGATCCTTGCAAATACCGTAATCGTTCCTCTCGTTCTTCGATATGCTTACCGGTTTGAAGATGCTTGGTGGTTTCTCGGCTTGACTGTATTTGTAGGAGAATTTGTTTGCTGCGGCATTCTCGGGATGATCCTGCTGTTTGCATTGAAACGTTATCCTGCACTGCTTGCAGACAAACAGACCGATGAAAGCGCGAAGCCTTCGTTCAAAGAACGTTTTCCGCTCTATGTCTGGGTTTGCTTTGTAGTCTTGCTCCTTGCGCAATTAACGGTCTTCTATGCGACGCGTCCTTTTCTGTCCGGCCGCACGCTTCATGTGCTCACCACGCCTTTGGATGACAAGATCCCGTTTGTGCCTGAATGGGTCACGATCTATTTCTTGTCGTATGTATCATGGATTGTTACACTTTTCTGGGCAATCTCAGAAAGTAAGCAGCATGGTTATCGTATAACATGTTCCTACTTTATTGTCGCAACCCTCAGTGCAGTTGCGTTTTTAGTCTATCCCGGAACAATTCAGCGGCCTGATGTAACCGAGCCGGGTTTCTTTAACGATTGGATGCGGTTTTTGTATACAGTTGATTCTCCGACGAACCTATGCCCTTCCATGCACGTTATCATTAGCTATTATTGCTGGCGTGCAACAATGGGATGCAAGAGAATACCAAAGTGGTATCAATGGTTTAATCTCGCATTCCTGATCCTTGTCTGCTTCAGCATTCTGTTTGTGAAACAGCACGCGATCATCGATATTCCCGCTGCGATCGTTCTTTCAGAGCTTTCTCTGCAGATCGGTTGCCTCACAAAGATCGAACGCATTGCGTTCGCCATTGAACGTTTATTCATCAAAAATCAAAAAAAGGAGATCTGAAAGATGCAGCCCGATTCCGCTTTTCTGATCATGAGTCCATTTAACGCTCTGTTTTGCATCACATTTGCCGTTTTTATTTTGGTGCTGATCGCAGTCAGTCTTGTGATGCGCAAAAAGAGTGAAAAAGCAAAGCAGATTTTGATTGCAGTCACCTGTATTGTTACATTCGTCTGTTTCTTCGTCTATAAATATTTCTTATCAATCGATAAGGCATATGACGAAATCACGCAGAATATGGGCGGATTCAATTGGTGGGGTGAGCTTCCGCTGCACCTTTGCAACATCAACTTGATTCTAATGCCGATTGCAGTTCTGACCAAGAAAAAGCCTTTGATGAGCTTCTGCTTTTTTATTGCCCCGCTCGGCGCTATGATGGCTCTGATGATGCCTGCAAACGGATTTGACGGATATTCTATTCTGCTCCCGCGTATGATCGGTTTCTACGGAATCCATATGATGATTATCATCTGTGCGCTTGCTATTGTGACGTTCGGATTGTACCGTCCGCATTTTCGCGACCTGCCGTTTACGATCATCACAATCATACTTGTGACGCTTGTTGTATTCGGCATCAATATGCTGATGCGGTATACCGGTATCCATCCGAAAGCGAATTACTTTTACTCGGTGGAAACAGAAGGCAATTTTCTCTTGGAGATTTTCCACAGATGGATTCCAATCCCCTTCCTCTATCTGTTGCCTTCTTTTCTGATTCTGATCCCGTACATGGTGATTATAACGCTCGGATTCCATATTGCGGATCGAATTCAGAAGAGAGCAAAGAGATAATACTTGCTTTTTTCCAATGCACCCGCTATAATATTTAAGATATATCATTTGGAGGCAACTATGAACAACGAACTGATCGGAACTTGTATCGTCGGCCAATCCGGCGGTCCGACCTCTGTCATCAACGCGAGCATTTACGGTGTGATCCGAACCGCTTTGGATGATCCGCATATTACGAAAGTATATGGCGCTGCACACGGTATTCGCGGCATTTTGGATGAAAACCTGTATGACATGGGCGCCGATGTCCTGGTCGCCGATAAAAACGCAGAGCTTATCCAAAGCTATGCCGGGAAGGTCACCACCGCCCTGTGCGCAGACCTGTCCGATGAGGGAGAGATCCGCCAGCTCGGCCTCCAGAACATGGACATCGTGGCAGTGACCATGGGAAGAGACCTGGCCCCCAGTATTCTCTGTGTGTATGTTGCCAAGGAGGCAAAGGTCCCCTACGTCCTGGCCAAGGCCTC
>CALFIV010000263.1 GCA_937877295.1 uncultured Clostridia bacterium | reverse complement strand
AAAAAGATGGAATCCGGGAATGTGTTCGACGCGATCCTGCCCGGCGCGTTCTTCGGGCTTGCCGTGGGGCGCTGGTCGGATTTCTTTCTCTGTGACGGTCTCGGACCGATCGTCGGCGCGGGCGTGCCGAAGTTTTTTCCGCTGGTCACGTTTACAAACGCATACTTTGTCGATCACAAGACTGTTGCGTATGCGGTATTCTTCCTCGATTTTCTCATCTGCGCCGCGCTCGGCGTCACAGCGCTGATTCTGTTCAACAAAAACCGCAGGGCGGGCAAAACGTCGCGCATCACCATGATTCTGTATCTCTTTGCGGAGTTTATTCTTGAATGGCTGCGCGACGGGGAAGCGCGTCAGATCCTATTCGGAGAAATGCGCTTCAATCAGATCGTATTGCTGGGAATGTTGCTGCTGCTCGTTGTGATTTCGCTGCTGCTAAAGAAGGAATCGCCCGTGACCGCGGAGGCGGAAACGCCGCAAGCAACGGAGCAGCCCGAAGAGTCGAACACTGAGAGAGGAGAAGAGAACACGCAAGCATGAAACGCCTTTGGATCGCATTGATCGCTCTGTTCTGCATCGCATGCACCTCACAGGAAGCGCATCTGATCTATCTGCCCGAGCAAACGGCCGCGCCGGTCGTCGAGGTATCGCCGACGCCCACGCCAGAACCCGAGCCGCTGTTCTTTGCGCCGATCGAAGGCGAAGGCTTTTTGACCGATACGAACGGGCTGGTAATCCTCGATCCGCAGACGCACTATTATGCGTATTATCTGGAGATCACCGATCTGCGCATCTATGAGCACGACGGCGAAACGCTGATCGATGCGGTGATCGCAAACAAGTTTCAGAAAACGTTGACCGGCGGACTACGCATCACATTCTACAACGAAAGCGGCGCAAAGTACGGATATGCCGATTTTTATACGGCGGGCGGCGGATTGAAGCTGGTTGCCGGTGAGAACCGCGTTTATGCGGACGTTCTGACCGAAGTGGATGTGCAGGAGATGGACTATGTACTGACGGTCACGGAAGCGTTCCAGCCGGAGTCGTGATCGGATACAGCAAACAAAAAAGGTCATCCTTCGCGGAAGTAGGATGACCTCGTTTTTATTTGAGCGCAATCCGCAGCAGATCGCCTTGCCCCAGCGGAAGATCGGTTTTGATGCGCAGCACTTGCTTCACTTGGTTTGCAATCTCGACCGGCGTGCCGGCTTCGTCGAGAATCTCGTCGGCGTCCAGCACGGCGTTGCGCAGTGCGGGCGAGATAATCTCCAGCCGGTCGCCGCGCACAAACCGGTTGCGCTGCTCGATGCGCACATAGCCGTTTTCCATTCCCAAAACTGCGCCTGCAAAGCGGTGCGTCTGCGTGTAAGCGCCGGCGTTGGAATGGTCGCCCGGCAGCTCGCCGTGGTAGAATCCTGTTGTATACGGACGGTGCGAAATGCTCAACAGCTCGCGGTTCGCTTCTTCAACCGTCATTGTGCCGTCGAGCACTCGACGATAGGCGTTAACCGCGACGGCGACATAGTATTCCGTTTTCATGCGGCCTTCGATTTTGAGCGACGTAGCGCCCGCGTCGATCAGTTCGTCCAGCAGCCCGATGCAGCAGAGATCGCGCGAGGACAAAATATAGCTGTGTTCGCCCTCCTGTACGATCGGGAAGCTCTGATTCGGACGCGTTTCTTCGACCAAAGCGTACGACCAGCGGCAGGGCTGCGCGCAGTCGCCGCGGTTGCCGCTGCGCCCGAGAATTGCCGACGACAACAGACAGCGTCCGGAATACGCCATGCACATGGCGCCGTGTACGAATGCTTCCAATGCAAGATCATCGGGGATTCGGCGTTTCAGATCGCGGATGCGATCGATTGTCATTTCCCGCGCGAGCACCACACGCTTTGCACCGAGCTCGTAATAGGTGTTTGCGGCGGCGTGATTCATGCAGCTTGCCTGTGTGCTGACATGCAGTTCCAGCTTCGGACAGCTTTTCCGGATTGTGGTCAGCACGCCGAGATCGGATACGATCACCGCGTCCGCGCCGCAATCCTTGAGTGTATTTGCATATGCGGGCAGCGCGTCGATTTCGTCGCCGTAGGCAAGTGAATTGACGGTGACATACAGCCGTTTGCCCGCGCGGTGAACCTTGTTCGAAGCCTGTGCGATCTCATCAAAGGAAAACCCCGCGCTCTTTGCGCGAAGTTGCAAGAGCGGCCCGCCGAGATAGACCGCGTCCGCGCCGAAGCGCAGCGCTGCGTCCAATGCGGCAAACGATCCTGCGGGAGCAAGTAATTCTGTCATGGAACAACCTCCGTTTGATCCAGTATAGCAAGTTCTGTTCCGTTCGTCAACGCACGGCGCTTTTGCTTGCATCCGCAGAGGAAACGTGTTATGATACAATCAAATAAACTGCCGGATTGTCGGCATGAAAGGATCAAATGCTGCACATCGGTTGTCATCTGTCGCCCTCCGACGGATTGCTCAAAATGGCAAAGACCGCATCGGGCCTCGGCGCGGACACGTTTCAATTCTTTTCACGCAATCCGCGTGGCAGCAAAGCAAAGGCTTTGGATGAAGCGGACGCCGCCGCGATGGACGCATATCTCAAAGAATCCGCGTTTGCGCCGGTTTTGGTACACGCGCCGTATACGCTCAATCCGTGCGCCGAAAAACCGGAGACAGCGCAGTTTGCCGAGCTCGTCATGGCAGACGATCTGCTGCGCTGCACAGCGATGCACACGCCGTTCTATAACTTCCATCCCGGCAGTCATGTCGGGCAGGGGGAAGCAATCGGGATCGAAAAGACGGCGGCGCTTTTGAACCGCATCCTGTCCGACGCGACGGATACGATCGTCCTGATCGAAACCATGTCCGGACAGGGCAGCGAGATCGGCGGCACTTTCGAGAGCGTCCGCGCAATCATCGATCGCGTCAGCTTGCAGGAGCGTGTCGGTGTCTGTCTCGACACATGCCATGTTTACGAGGCGGGCTACGACATCGTGCGCGATCTCGACGGCGTTCTCGGCGCGTTCGACCGTGTGATCGGGCTGGACCGGCTGCGTTTCATCCATCTGAACGATGCAAAGTTCGGCTTGGGCGAACACAAGGACCGCCACGCGGCAATCGGCGAAGGGACGATGGGGCTTGACGCGTTCTCTCGGATTGTCAACCATCCTGCGCTCCGTGATCTGCCGTTTTGCCTGGAGACGCCGCACGAAAAGCTGGAAGAATACGCGCAGGAGATCGCGCTGCTGCGGGGAATGTTAAAATGAAATCAGATCTTGTCAACATCGTCTCGTGTCCCGACTATGCGGATGAAACCTGCGAAGCCGCAATCCGGAGTGTCCTTGCTCCGCTCGGCGGGCTCGATTGGGTGCGTCCGGGAATGAAGATCGCGATCAAGGCGAACTTTGTCGCCGCGGCCAAGCCGGATCGTGCGGTCACCACGCATCCGAATCTTTTGGTCGCGCTGTCCAAGCTGCTCATCGCACGCGGCGCATCGGTCGTCATCGGCGACAGCCCGGGCAATCTCTACAACGCGGCGGTGCTGAACCGCGTCTATGCCATGGCGGGACTCGAACGCGCGGAAGCGATGGGGGTTGTGCTCAACCGCGATTTCTCCGAAAAACAGGCATATGATGAATATGCGGTGCAGGCGAAGACCTTCACCTATACGCGCTGGCTTGACGACTGCGACGCGATCATCAATTTCTGCAAGCTGAAGTCGCACGGCATGATGGCGCTGTCGGCTGCCGCCAAGAATCTGTTCGGCGTTATTCCCGGTACAATGAAGCCCGAGTATCACTACCGCTTTCCGAATCCGAACGATTTCGCGGATATGATCGTCGATCTCGACGAGCATTTCAAACCCGTTGTACAGATCTGCGATGCGGTGGTCGCCATGGAGGGCAACGGGCCGACGCAGGGGACGCCGAAGTTTGTCGGGTGCCTGCTCGCTTCCAAAGATCCGCATTGCCTTGACGTGCTCGCGGCAAAGCTCATCGGGCTTGACCCGTATGAAGTCCCGACGATCGCGGCGGCAAAACGCAGAGGACTCGTGCCGGAACGCTTTGAAGATCTTGTGATTTCGGGAGATTGGGAATCGTTCCGCCCGGCGCAGTTCGAATGCATCCGAAACCGCAACAGCCTGCTGTTCATCAACGCAAACACCGGCGCAGGACGGCTCGGACAGCGCGTGTTGAACGCATGTCTCGCATCGCGTCCGCAGGTCAAAAAGAGGGCTTGCGTCGGATGCGGCAGATGCGCAAACGTCTGTCCGGCGCATACGATCGAAATGAAAAACGGCAAGGCGCTGATTCACCGCAGCCGCTGCATCAAGTGCTTTTGCTGTCAGGAATTCTGTCCGAAGGGCGCAATGTACGTGCACCGAACGCCGATCGCGCGGGTGCTGAACAAATGAGAGGAGAACGATTCATGCGTTTTTGGAAACGCTTTACGGTATGCCTGCTGTGCCTGCTGCTGTGCGGCGCAGCGCTGGCGTGCAGCGCGCCGAACGATGCGGACGCGCGTCCGTCGGTCGTCGTCACAATCTTTCCGCAGTATGATTTCATCCGTGCGATCGCAGGTGATCTTGTCAAACTCACAATGCTTGTCAAGCCCGGCAGCGAGGTGCATGGCTTCGATCCGACGTTTTCCGAGGTGTCGCAGATATTGCATGCGGACCTGTTTGTCTATGTCGGCGGAGAATCCGACCGCTGGGTGGAGGACGTTATGCAAAAGAGCGACGTTGCGGTACACGCAGTATCCCTGCTCGAACTGGTTGAAACGCTCGACGAGGAAACCGTCGAAGGCATGCAGGCGGAGCAGGAAGAGGAGTCCGCCGCGGATGAGCACGTCTGGACCAGCCCGAAAAATGCGATCCGCATCGTGGAAGCGCTTCGCGATGAGTTGATCCGTCTGCTGCCGGAAGCGGAAGCGACGCTGCGCGAAAACGCAGAGCAGTATCTTGCAAAGCTGCGCGCGCTGGACGAACGGTTTCTGGACGTGATGCAAAACGCTAAGCGGCATACGGTCGTATTTGCGGAACGCTTTCCGTTCCGGTATCTGTGCGACGAGCTCGGTCTGACCTACTATGCGGCGCTGCCCGGATGTTCCAGCAACGAGGAGGTCAGCCTTTCGACGATTGCGTTTCTGATCGAGCGCGTGCGCGAGGAAGCGCTGCCGAGCGTGTTTTACATTGAATTTTCCGACGAAAAGACGGCGGATGCGATTGCGGAGGCAACCGGCGTCAAGAAACTTTTGCTCCACAGCTGTCACAATGTCAGCAAAGCGGATTTCGAATCGGGCGTGACATATCTCGATCTGATGCAAAGGAATGCAGAGAGTCTCAGAGAGGCGGTGAATTGAATGGCGTTGCTGACCTTTGAAAGTGTCGGACTCGCTTACGGCGGGGACAACGTGGCGCATGATGTAAGCTTTTCCGTACAGGCGGGCGAGTTCTGGGGCATCGTCGGCGAAAACGGTTCGGGCAAAACGACGCTGATGAAAGCGCTGCTGGGCCTGATTCCCTGTGCAAGCGGACGCATCGTAATGGGCGAAGGACTGAAGCCGACGGAAATCGGGTATTTGCCGCAAAGCAGCGCGATCCAGAAGGATTTCCCGGCGTCGGTGGAGGAGGTTGTGCTCTCCGGTACGATCGGCTATCGCGGTATCAAACCGTTTTACAGCCGCAGGGAACGCGAGATCGCAAACAAAAATATGGAGATGCTCGGACTGCTTCCGCTCAAAAAACGCTGCTACCAGGAGCTTTCAGGAGGGCAGCAGCAGCGCGTTCTGCTGGCGCGCGCACTTTGCGCCACCAAGAAATGTCTCGTGCTCGACGAACCGACGGCCGGACTCGATCCGGTGGTGACAGCGGAGTTCTACCGCTTGCTACACGAAATCAATCAAAGCGGAATGACCATCATCATGGTTTCGCACGACGTAGAGCAGGCTGTGCGTGATTGTTCGCATATCCTGCACCTGTCCTGCCATCCGCTGTTCATCGGAACGGCTTCGGCATATAAGGCGAGCCCGCTCGGCAGAAAGTATCTGGAGGTGCATGCGATATGATCCAGTTCGGTTCGATTTCATCCGTATTTTCCGATCCGTATCTGCAGTCGATTCTTGTCCGCGCCATGATCGTCGGCGTGCTCGTATCGCTGTGCGCAAGTCTTTTGGGTATCACGCTCGTGCTGCGGCGCTATTCGATGATCGGCGACGGGCTTTCACACGTCGGCTTCGGCGCGCTTGCGCTCGCAACGGCGCTGAACCTCGGCAACGCGTCCACGGCGGTTTCGCTGCCGATCGTTCTGATCGCGGCGTTTTTGCTGATGGGACTCACCGAAAAACGGCGCATGCAGGGCGATGCGGCGATTGCAGTGCTGTCGACCGGCGCAATCGCAATCGGTACGCTGCTGTTCCGGCTTTCCGACAATCAGTATGCGGATATCTGCAATTCGCTGTTCGGTACGGCGTCGATGTCCACGCTTTCCAAGACGGATATGATCGTGACGATCATCGTTTGCGCGGTCGTGATGACCATGTTCCTGCTGTTCTTTACACGCATCTTTTCGGTCACGTTTGACGAGAATTTTGCAAAAGCAACCGGCGTACACGTGCGGCTTTATAGTCTTCTTCTGGCTGCGCTGACCGCGGTTACGGTCGTGATCGGTATGAAAATGGTCGGCGCGATCATGGTGTCCGGACTGATCATTTTCCCGGCGCTGTCCGCCATGCGCGTATCCAGACGGTTTTCGACGGTCGTCATAACATCGGCGTCGCTTGCGCTCGTGTGCTTTGCGGCAGGCTTTGTGCTGTCGCTCGCGCTCGATGTGCAGCCCGGTCCGGCGATCATCACGGTGCATGTGATCGTTTTTTTCGTCTGCTGTCTGATCGGCGCGCTGCGCAACCGCATTCGCGCTGCAAACAGCAAAAAAATAGTTGTGGAATAACGGCGACTGTGCTATAATATATTCGTAAATCTTTGTAGGGGGAAAACACATGAAAAAGTTTTTTGCAGATTTCAAAGCGTTTGCTCTGAAGGGCAACGTGGTCGACATGGCAGTCGGCGTCATCATCGGCGGCGCATTCGGCGCAATCGTGACGTCCCTCATCAACGACATCATCATGCCGCTTTTAGGCCTCATCATCAAGGCGGATTTCTCCAACTGGTTCATCCCGTTGAAGGAAGTCCCGGCGGAGCTGCTCGTTGACGGTGCATATCCGTCCGCAGACGTACTTGCGGAAGCCGGCATTTCCGTGTTCCATTACGGCAAGTTCATCTCCGCGATTGTCTACTTCATTCTGATCGCGCTTGCGATCTTCATCGTGGTCCGCGCACTCCGCAAAGCAGAGGAAAAGGCCGCTGCAATGAAGAAAAAGGAAGAGGAAGCGTCCGCAGAGGAGAAGAAGCCGCATCTCTGCCCGTACTGCAAGCAGGAAGTTGCCGACGACGCAACCCGCTGCCCGCACTGCACGAGCGAGCTTCCGAAGGAAGAATAACACAGTAAAAACAAGCAAACCGCAACAAAGACCGCAGCCGGCGCTGCGGCCTTTCTATATCGCGAATGCGGACGGATTTCGTCGCTTCTGTGAACAGTTTTGTGCATCGGTTGCAAAGCACAAAAGAATTTGCTATACTGTTATACATGAAAATAGGCCATTGCGCGAGAAAGGAATCGACATGGCGGAATTCGCAGAGCTGAAGCCGTACCGCACGGTCAAGAGGGACGGCGAAACCGAATATGTGATCTCGCGATCGCGCTTCATCGGTCGCTGCTTTGCCGTGTCGGAGGAAGCGGAAGCGCTTGCGATTCTGGACCGCATCCGCAAACAGCACTGGGATGCCACGCACAACTGCTTTGCGTACCGTTTGAAGAACGGTGCGGCGCGCTACAGCGACGACGGCGAGCCGCAGGGAACGGCCGGGCTGCCTATGATGGAGGTTCTTCGGAAACGCGATCTCTGTGATGTTCTGGTTGTGTCCACGCGCTATTTCGGCGGCATTCTTTTGGGCGCAGGCGGGCTGGTGCGGGCCTATACGCGTTCCGCTTCGGACGCCGTAGATGCTTCGGGCATATTGCTGATGCTGCCGACGACGGGCTTTCGCCTTCGGGTGCAGTACCCGTACTGGAACGCGGTGCAAAGCGTATTCGAACGCTTCGGCACGTTGGAACACGCGGATTATTCCGACGTGATCGACTGCGTATTCCGCTGTCGGTCGGATCGCGCAGAGGCGTTTTTGAAAGCGCTGCGGGATCGTACGGAGGCTCGCGTGGAGGCTGCGGCGTTTGAAGAAGGCTATTTCGGGTTTTCACAAGAGCAGGAATAAATCGGAGGTATCATGAAGCTGAGGCGATCGTTTCTCATCTGCATAATGATCCTGCTGCTCATGGGCGTACTGCCGGCCATGAGTGTGGTTGCCGACGGCAATCATCCGATTACGATGACCGTGGTATGCGATCCCGATCCGGAACTCACGGGCGACGGCGTAATCCCGGAGCTTCTGTTTACCATCCGCAACACGAGCACGACGGACTATACGCTCGAGCATGCCGCGCTGTCCGGAGGGTATGCGGATGAAACGCTGCTGCTCGATGAGGAGCAGATCACGGTGCTCGCAGGCGGCACGCGCGAGTTTTTACTGCATGACGTTGCCGTTTCGGACGCGCAGCTCGGTACGGATGTGACCTATGTGCTGTCGTGGACGGAATCCGAGTGGGTCACCGATACAGAGTCCGATACGGTCACATTGGTAGCGCATGAACGGGAAACGTCTGCACAGATCCGCATCGAGCGGTTTATTCCGCCCGTGCTTTCCGTGAAGGCAAAGGCAAGTGCGGAACGCGTGCGCGTGGGAGAAACCTTTACCGTCACCTATACGATTGCAAACGACACCAAATACGATATGAGCGGGCTCAAGCTTTATGATCCGGAGCAAAGCACGGCCGCGATCGAATTGCCGTCGACCGAACTGTTTTCAGGCGAAACCCGCAGCGTTGAAGTGACCTATACGATGGGCAAGCAGGACATGGCTTTCTCGCCTGTCATCGAATATACCGTGCGGCAAAGCGAGCAGACGACGCAGGCCGAAACGCCGCTCACCGTCGAATCGGTCGTGGTGGACCTGCAGATTCAAGTCGAACAGTATCCGACGACCAGCGAAGGCTCGTCGTTTGCGGTGACGGTTCACAATGCGGGCAACCGTACCGTCACGGGAATTCAGATCTACGACGAAATCAATACGCCGATCGACGCGCCGTTCGACCTCGCGCCGGAACAGGACAAGAGCATTCTGTATACCGTTCCTTCCGCGATTTCATCCGGAACGATCCGGAAAATCCGGTTTCATCTGACGGCGGTCGACGCGTTCGGACAGACGTTCACCGTCACCGATTCCAATCAATACGACGCCGTGCCGTATGTCGATTCCGATTCCGTGAAGTTGAATCTGTATGTTGTCTTGCAGCGCGCATACTACGACGATAACGGCAAGCTGTGCGGCACGATCCAGTTTGAAATCCGCAATTTCAGCAGCGTTGCGCTGCATAACGCGTCGCTGAAAGAGCTTCGGCTGTTCGGCACGCTCACAACCTATCAGGATCTGCAAAACGGACAAACCTATTTCGTCACGTCTCTCCAGCTGGACGGCGTGCCGGAGCTTTCCTTCCGTGTAGATGCATACGATCCCGCGGGAACCAGCTGCTCAAGCGATACGATTCGTCTCGATCTGTCCCGTCTCAAGGAGCTTGCCGATCAGACGGACGACCCTGTCTACGTCTATCCGGACAACCCGTATTTCAAGGACCTTGACGTCAAGTATCGCGGAATTCTGCGGACTGTCGGATTGATTGTTTGCAGCGTCGCCGCACTGTGCGCCGTACTTTGCATGGTGCTCTACGCGATCGAACGGAAGATCAAGGCAAAGCTGCCGGCGGAGTTTGAAGAAAACATGGAATCGACGCTGCAAAAGACAAAACGCCGCGTCGAAGCGCCGATGTTCGGCGACGTTCCCACCGAACAGTTCGGGTACACCGTGCCGGTAAAACTGCGCAATTACGGAGAACTGACCGAAGAGGAAGCGGCGGCGCGCAAGCAGGCGTATCAGGACAAGCTGAAGGCGAACCTGCGCGAATACAGCGCTTCGCCGGCAGCCGTTACCAAACAACGGCGTGAAAACGAACCGCGAGAATCCGACGCGGCGTTTTCCGGTACACGCATCATGCCTGTCGCACGGCCCAAAACGGTGCAGACGCCGGTGCGCGACGACATCAAACTGATCCGCGTCAATCCGGTTGAGCAGGATAAGCCTGCAAAAACGCAGGAATCCGCGCAGAATTCCGGAGAGCGGCCCGCGCCGCAAAAGCAGCAGCCGAAGGCCAATAGCCCGAAGCAGCCGAAGACCGATATCCCGAGACAGCAGCCGGACGCGAAGCTTAAGAACCAACCGGTGAAAAAGCAGCCAAAGCCGTCCGTGCCCGTACCGAAGCCGGTAAAGCCGGTACAGGAAAAGATGACAGTACAGCCTGCGCCCGAACCGCGGGAACATACCGCGCAGCCGCAAAAGCAGGCAATCAAACCGGAACAGCTGAAAAAGCAAGAACCCGTTTTGATTCCGCGTCAGCCGGTGCAGCCGAAGGTGCAAAAACCTGTTTCGCAGCAGATTCCGGTTGCAGCCGATCCAATACCGGCTGCAGAAGCGCCTGCCGTGCATGAACGGCAGCAGGTTGCTGCACAAAAACCGATCGCGGAACAGCCCGAGCCGACAGCGCCGCGCATTCTGAAAACGATCGAAAAACCGGCGAAGCGACCGATCGAAGGGCATATGGTCCTTCGCATGAACAGGTGACGGTTATGCGCTGGTATTGGTATTTGATCCTGTTCGGCGTATCGGTCGCAGTCTCCACGCTGGTCAGCGCGTCGCTGGTGATTCATGAAAAGGTGTTCCGCGGCAACAGCGAACAGGCGAAGCAGATTCTGAACGGCGCGCGTAAGGATGCGTCTCCGGTTGTACAAATGCGTGTCGCGACCTACGATCATATGCAAGCGCTTCCGCACGAATCGCTGACAATGCGATCCGCGGATGGCTTGAATCTCAAAGCAAACTGGTATCCGAACGGCAATTCCAAAAAGACTGCGATTCTGGTGCATGGCTGGCGCAGTGCGCCGTGGTGGGATTACGGCGGCGTGTTCGAGCTGTTGATCGATGCGGGATATTCCGTGCTTGCCGTTTCGCAACGCGCGCTATATGAGAGTGAAGGCAAGTACGTCACGTACGGCGTCCGCGAACAGGAGGACCTGCGCGGATGGATCGATCTTGTTCTGCAACGGTTCGGCGCAGATCGCAGCATCGCGCTGATGGGCGTCTCAATGGGCGCGGCGACGGTCCTGCTTGCCACAGGCAAGGCTTTGCCCCAATCCGTCAAATGCGCCGTATCGGACTGTTCCTATACCAGAGCCGCTGATCTGTTTCGCGAGGGATCGAAAGGCTGGCTTCCGATCTCGCGCCTGTGTGTTGATCTGGTTTCACGCCTCAGAACCGGCGCAAGCTATTTTCCGGCGGACGCAAAAAAGGCCGTTGCGCATTCGCAGACACCGACCTACTTTGTGCATGGCGACGTGGATGAGGTTGTGCCGTATCGGATGATGGGTGAGCTGTATGCGGCTTGTACTGCGCCGAAGGAGCAATGGACCGTACCCGGCGCAAAGCACGGAGAGGCATACGCCACCGATCCGGAAGGCTACAAGGCGCGGATTCTGCCGTTTTTGGAGCGTTACTGTTCCGGAGGGAAAAGTTTGAAACAAAAAGTCAGATAACGGCCATAGAAAAAGGTACAACAAAAAAGCCATCAAAGGGTGGCTGAATGGGCAGTATCCCTTAGACGGTCAACGGAGGATCATCCTTAAAGGTATACCCGCGCAGACGAAGGAGTTGTAGCCCCTGCGCTCTCGTCAAGACCTTGGATTCATTGATCGGACGAGAGACAGAGAGAAAGCCGTCCGGAGAGTACGGGACGAGTTTGGAAAGGATGCTGTAGATAGCGGTCAAGAGCATCTTACAAACGGCAATAATGGCTTTCCGGTGGCCACGACGGGACTTGATTCTGCGATAGCGCTCGCCGAATTCGGGATGTTGCTTGGAACGGATCAGAGCATTGGCGATCTGAACCAGACGCGGTTTGAGATACGTTCCGGCATGGGAGATGCGCGTAGACTTGATCTTGCCTCCGCTTTGATCATTTCTCGGACAGCAGCCCGCCCAAGAGCAAAGATGTTTGGCGGAGGAAAAAACGGACATATCGCAACCAATCTCGGAGAGGATTGCAATGGCGGTAAACGGATTAGAGTTGAAACTCGGAACGGATCGCAGCAAATCAAGGAATACGGAGTAGGGTTCGGCAATCCTCAAGATTTCTGATTCGATTCGAGATTTGTGCAGTTCAAGCTGATCAATGTGATCCAGGCATTCACGAAGCTTTACGGCCTGTTCGTGAGAGACAGCGCCGTCAACGGCGGCTTGGATCTCCGCGATCGGCGTTTTGCAGCGATGGTCAATGAAGGGTGATACATCAAAGGCTTCGCCGGGATGTGCAAGGATAAACTCGGTAATGGAACGAGCGGATTTACCGAAGACATCGGAAAACACATCATCGAGTTTGAGGTTGGAGACGGTTAAACAGTTTCTTACCCGGTTCTTTTCCCCGGTAAGAGTATTGGTCAGTTTATCGTGGTAACGAACGAGATCGCGCAGATGCCGAATCTCAGCAGGCGGGATAAAGGATGGCTTGATCATATCGCACATGAACAAGTCACAGATCCACTTAGCATCCTTCCGATCGGTTTTGTTTCCTCTTTGAGGTTTTGTGTACTTAGGGTGTGCAAGGGTAACGAAGCAGGATTGCTCCAAGATGTTGTAAACGGGAATCCAATACTTACCGGCAGATTCCATGCAGACTTCCTTACAGTCATACTTCTGAAGCCAAAGAGACAGTTCCCGGAGTCCTTTGGAAAAGGATGAGAAACGAGCTTCGTGGTAGGAAGTACGGGAGTTGACGTCGGTAATGCCGATACAAGCGTAGATCCACGTTTTGTGAACATCGAGACCGCAGCAATTCTTACGGAAGATTTTAAACATGCGTCCCTCCGACAATAGATTTGCAGGATTGGCAGGGACGGATCGTCCGGCGAAATCGAGTCAACTTCGGAAGAGATAAGTTTACGGGCTACGGTTTTGCGCCAATCATTGATGCCTTTAGGACAGCCGACACCATATAAAAATGCGGGGTTTGCCGCTATACAGCCCCGCCACTCACCTCCTCGGGTTCTGTAGTATGCTGATACCTACAGAAAAAGTATAGCAAATTACTATCTGACGCGAAATGGTGCCCGGTTTCATGACCTCATGGGTGCCTTTCGCAGAAAGGCGGAACATAGATATGAAGTCTCCACGCTGGGAAAAGCGCCGGACGCGGTATTCGACATATCTGATCGGAGCGGCGGCCATGTTCGTCGTGCTCAGCATTCTTGTTACAGGCTTTGTTTTTGCATTCGCGGAGTATGATCGTTTGCAGGATGATATTTTACAAAATCAAACCGAGCAAACGAATCATATTTCCCAGCTATTCAGCTCTTATCTGGAGCGGTATCGAATCTTCAGCTACAACCTCCTGGCGGATGCAAATGTTCAGGCGGTTCTGATTTCGGAAGACCTATGGAATGAGCAAATGGCCCATGTTTCCAGAGAAATGACAAGTACCTGCAACAATGACGCCTTTGTCCAGTCAATTATGTTATATAACCAGCGATATCTCAAATTTACGTCACAGCAGCCAAATCTGATCCTTACAGAGAGCTCCTACCAGCATATTTACGACAGAGCTTTAGAGGGAACCCAGCTTCAGTTTACTACAAATGCCTCCATCTATCCTGATAAATCCATTCTCATTCTCTCCCTGTTGCAGCCGTTTGACCGTCAGCGGGGGATTGCTTTTAACCTGAATCTTACCGCTTTGATGAGCAGCCTTTTCCCCCAGGAAAGCGGGATGACCCTGGCTTTGGTTGCTCCTTACGGGAACTCCCTGTGTTCCACGGACGATATGAATGAAAGCCAGCAGGATGCTGTTTTTCATTATATGAACGGCGGCACGGATCACGGCGGCTATATTCTGACTTCATCCCCTGTCAAAGGAACAGATTATTCTATCATTTGTCTGCAGGAAGGGCATCATGGCATATTCCACAACAAATCATTCCAGCGAGCTACCATCGCGACGCTTTTCTTGCTGCTTATCTTACTGGCGCTTGCCACCTATGGAGCTTACCGCCTTGCAAGACCTGTGGATGATCTGACCAATGCAATTACCCGCTATGCAGATACTCCGGCCGATCAACGAATTCCGATTGAGCAGGTGACAGAATCCGCTCATAAAATGATTGCCGAACAGCAAAGCATGAAGCAGCAGCTGGGAGATGCTTCGTGGCGAAGTATTCTAACCACTGCTGGAATGACTATACAGGGGAAGGAACGTCTTTTATTTTCTGATGTTCACGGCCTCCGGGAGGAACATCTGATATTGCTGCTCCATTTCTGCTTTAAAGAACAGGATGGAATCGTTCCCGTATCCATGAAGCTCATTATTGGCGTGCTTGAATCGGCGTTACAAGATACCCTGGGCAATCACTTCTTCCACAAAGTGATTTCTTTATCCGAGGAGGAATATGCGGTTGTTCTTCGCGAAATTGAGGGAGATGCTGGATTCCAGGACGTAGGGATGCTGGAACAGACCACCCTGCTGAGGGAAGCGGTGCAATCCGTACTTGCCGAACCTATGATCATGATTTGCAGCGACATCTCTGCTTCGGAAGACTATGGACAGACCCTGAGGGAGATGCAGAAAATACTCCGATATCGTGTGATTGACGGAGACAACTGGACCTGCCTGCCGGGCATGTTGGAAGGGAGAAGGAATGATTCGGTTCCGGATTCAATTGGAAATGCAGTGCTTTCGGCAGTCTATTCCCAGGATGTTCTCGGCCTGGAGGAAATCATAGATCAGTATATCCGCAAGCTGCAAAAATATCGTCTGAATAAGGCTCTGTCGTCCATTGCTCACCTGCTGACCGAAGCGGACATGAAAACCTGTGAAATGTTGAATGAAAAGGCCGTCAGTAAAGAGATCTACATGGATCACATCCAGCGTCTCAGCGAAATCAAAACCCAACATAATCTGTGCAATTATATCATTGAAGTCTGTACCAGAACCATCCAGGCCCTTCGTGAAAAGCAGGAGGCTACACATAAAGATATGCTGGAAGATGTATTCGATTATATCAAAAGAAATCTGGGCTCTTCCGAGTTAAGCGTTCAGTCCGTCGCCAGATATTTCCATATGAGTTCGTCTTATTTCAGTCGTCTGTTCAACAGCGCAACAGAACAATCCTTCCCCCAGTATGTGAATGAACTTCGATTGGAAAAAGGAAAAAATTTGCTGCTGTCTACGGAACTTGACATTAAAAATATCGCGGAAGATGTTGGTTTTAATTCTTCATCCTATTTCTGTGTCCTGTTTCAGAAAAAATACGGATTGTCTCCTTCAAAGTATCGTATAAAACTATGAGCGTGGCATTCGCGCTGATTGCCCGCTGTTCGGACTTGTACGGTCGCCAGTGTTTATACCCAAAATGTTACGGATATTCTTTGGTGTCGTAACCTGCCCTTTGGCCATTACGCGAGCATCATTTACAATAGCTGCTTCTGAGATATTCATGCCTACTATAATGGCAAAGCTTCAACAGATCATCGTCACAAATTTCGTTTACCTGCATCAGAGTGTTCACATCCCAGATATCCCGTTTTACTGCTTCGTATGTTGGCACCTCTGCGAAGTTGGCTGGATTCTTATCCATAAGTTCCCACTTCATTGCTTGATGAAATGCGCTGTTAAGCAGTTTGTGGATTTTCTGAATTGTGGGTTTCTGCACATATCTGATCCGGAAGGTATCAAGGGGGCCGAAGCGACAGCAAGTGCAATCTTCATGGCTCGTAGCGGAAGCAGCAAAGAGGATATTAAAGCGTTCATCATCCAGGAGTTTGGTTATGACCTGTCCAGAACCTGCGATGAAATCCGGCCGACATATCATCATGTGGAAAGCTGCCAGCAGACAGTCCCCGAGGCAATCATCTGTCGAAAGGGCATAAAGAAAACATCAGGCTACGTACCTGATGCTCTCCGTCCTTTTCTGACAGCATACAGTATAGCAGCTGATGGGGACGACGTGAAGACGACATCGGGGCGACATTGGACGACATTTACACGACATTGGACGACACATTTTTTCATATGAAAAATGCAATTATAGCGCAAAAGTTCCTATGAAAAACGCAAGATGTGTGCTATAATACCTGTGAACAGCTTTTTTCTTATGATTCCAAGGCCAGGAGGTGTGCGTATGAAGCGAATGATCACGGACAAGCTGGTAAGCTGGAAGGACAGTAAAAGAAGGAAGCCCCTTCTGCTGACCGGTGTTCGTCAATGCGGTAAAACCTATTCTCTGAAAGCCTTCGGTCATGACTATTTTGAAAACACGGTCTATGTGAACTTTGAGGAAAGTGGGAAGCTCTCCTCGATCTTTGACTATGACTATGATATTGAGCGCATCCTTCGGGAGCTTTGCCTGGAGTTGAAGGTGAGCATTCAGCCCGGTAGCACGCTGCTGATTCTGGACGAAATTCAGGAATGCCCCCGGGCCATCACATCGCTCAAGTATTTCTGTGAAAACAAAGCGGATCTGCACGTCATCGGCGCAGGATCACTTCTGGGCGTTGCACTGCGCAACAGCC
>CALFIV010000262.1 GCA_937877295.1 uncultured Clostridia bacterium | reverse complement strand
ACTTCGGTACGATTGCAGGTGACCCTCCGGCAGCCTACCGTTACACTGAAGCAAAAATGGCAAAACTTGCGGAGGAGATGGTCGCCGACATAGAAAAGGACACGGTTGACTTTGTTCCGAACTTTGACGAGACTACAAAGGAGCCGACTGTCCTGCCGACGAAATTCCCGTTCCTTCTTGCAAACGGCTCCAACGGCATTGCGGTCGGTATGGCGACGAACATGCCGCCGCACAACCTCGGCGAAACGATCGACGGTCTTGTGGCGCTGATCGATAATCCGGAGATTTCGGTCGACGAGCTGATGCAGTATATCCCCGGCCCGGATTTTCCGACCGGCGCAACCATCCTCGGCAGGTCCGGCATCGCGCAGGCGTACCGCACCGGCCGCGGCAAGCTGATCGTCCGCGCCAAGACCGAGATCGAGCAGCTTTCTCAGAATCGCAGCCGCATCGTCGTGACAGAGATTCCGTATCAGGTCAATAAGGCGCGGCTTGTCGAGAGCATTGCGGACCTTGTGCATGAAAAGCGCATCGAGGGCATTTCCGACCTGCGCGACGAGACGGACCGCAACGGTACGCACATCGTCATCGAGCTCAAGAAGGATGTCAACGCAAACGTCGTTCTCAACAATCTGTATAAACATACGCAATTGCAGGACACGTTCGGCGTCATCAACCTTGCGCTGGTGGACGGCGAACCGAAGGTATTGAACCTCAAGCAGATCCTCTATTACTATCTCGAGCATCAGAAGGACGTCGTCACGCGGCGCACGCGCTACGACCTGAACCGTGCCGAGGAACGTCTGCACATTCTGGACGGCCTCCTTCGTGCGCTGGATGTCATCGACGAGATCATCGCGCTGATCAAGGCGTCCCCCAACGGGCAGGCAGCAAAGGAAGGTCTTTGCACAAAGTTTGGGTTCTCCGAGCGTCAGGCGCAGGCGATCCTCGATATGCGTCTGCAGCGTCTCACCGGTCTCGAACGCGACCGTCTCATGGAAGAAGACAAACAGCTTCGCGAGCGCGTGGCATATCTTCGTACGATCCTGTCCGACGAGCATAAGCTGCTCGAAGTCGTCAAGGAGGAAGCGCTCGACGTCAAATCGCGTCTTGCCGATCCGCGCCGCACCGAAATCACGCAGGCGCTGGACGACATCGATCTCGACGACATCATTCAGGAAGAAGAAATGGCCGTCACGATGACGCATTTCGGATATATCAAGCGCACGCCCAGTGAAGCCTTCCGCGCACAGAATCGCGGCGGCAAGGGCGTCAAGGGACAGGCGACGCGCGACGAGGACTATGTGGAACGCATGCTTGTTTCGAGCACGCACGCGCCGATCATGTTCTTCACCAACTTCGGCCGTGTTTTCCGCATCAAGTGCTATGCGATCCCCGAAGCGAGCCGCACCTCGAAGGGCATTCCCGTGGTGAATCTGCTGCAGCTGAAAACCGGCGAGAAGGTGACTGCAATGTTCATTGTCCCGCGTGAAGTGGAAGAGACCGGCTATCTGGTCACCGCCACGCGCGACGGTCTCATCAAGAAGACGCGCATTGCCGAATGCATGAATATTCGAAAGGGCGGTCTCGTGCTGCAGACGGTGCGTGAGGGCGACGAGCTGATCTCCGTGGAGATGAGCAGCGGCGACGACGAGTTCATCATCGCGTCGCGCTTGGGCAAGTGCATCCGCTTCCGTGAGACCGACGTCCGCGCAACCGGCCGCGGCGGCATGGGCGTTCGCTCGATCAAGCTCGGCGAAGACGATATTGTAATGGACATGATCCGCGTCAACAGGGGCGGACTTGTGCTGACCGTCACCGAAAAGGGTCTCGGCAAGCGCACAGAAGAAAGCCAGTTCCCGCTGCAGGGCCGCGGCGGCAAGGGTATTCTCGCCATGAAGACAACCGACAAGACCGGCGGTCTTGCGTGTCTCAGAATGACGACCGAGGACGAAGACCTGTTGCTTGTGCGAGACGACGGCGTCATCATGCGCATGCCGGTCGATCAGATCTCGATCATCGGCCGCAACACCCAGGGCGTTCGCCTGATGTCGCTCGACGGTGACGCACGCGTTGCAAGCGTCGCGCTGCTGCCGCATCAGGAGGTTGAGCCGGAGGAGGGGGAAGAACCCGCCGAAGCGCCCGCACCCAAAGGAGACGCGTAAGATGCTGACGCTGCCGCCCGCACTGCGCGCATTCGCAAATGCGCTGGAACGCGAGGGCGTGACGCTCTATGCGGTCGGCGGCTGTGTACGCGATGCGATGCTGCACCGTCCGGTACATGATATCGATCTGTGCAGCAAGCTGCGTCCCGAAGAGTTGATCCGTCTTGCCGAAGCGAACGGCGTCGACGCCAGGATCGTGCAAAAGACGCTCGGCACGGTGCTGCTCTCCGTCGGAGAGCAGACCTTCGAGCATACGACGTTTCGCACCGAATCCTACGGTACGGGCGGAACACACCGTCCGGAGACGGTCGTCTTTTCCGACACGCCGGAGATCGACGCGTTCCGCCGCGATTTTTCGGTCAACGCCATGTACGAATCCGTCTTGGACGGCGCTCTGTGTGATCCGACCGGTGGCATGACCGATCTCGAGAATCGCGTGCTGCGTACCACGACGGCCGATCCGGAGGTCATATTACAGGATGACGGATTGCGCATTTTGCGGCTTGTGCGGTTTGCTGCGACGCTGGGCTTTTCGGTCGATCCCGCGACGTGGGCTGCTGCAAAGGCGAACGCTGCGCTGCTCAAAGATGTTGCATGGGAACGCAAGCGGGAGGAGCTCGACCGCATGCTTTTGGGAGAGCGCGTGTATTTCGCGCTTTCGATGCTGCGCGAGGTCGGCGCGCTGCCGTATTTGCTTCCGGAATGCGTCGAATGCGACGGCATGCCGCAGCGCAGGGATCATCACAAATACGACGTGCTCGACCATATGTTCCACACCTGCGAGAATACGCCGAACGATCTTGCCTGCCGGCTGATCGGACTGCTGCACGACGTCGGCAAGCCGGAGGCGAAGCGGCGTGACGGCAACCAGTACGCGCACGATCTGTACGGCGAACGCACGGCGCGTACCATGCTCGAACGGCTGCGCTATCCGAATGCACTGATCAACCGCGTCTGCCTTGCGATCCGTGCGCACATGTTTGATCTGTGCGAAACCGCGGCGGACACCACGCTCAAAAAGCGTTTTGCCGCATGGGGGCGGGAGCGGACGGAGGACCTGATCATGATTCGCGAAGCGGATATCCGCGGCAGCGGGTACAAGCTCGACTACACCGCGCATCGTTGGCGCAGGGTTTATCAGCAAATGCAGGAGCAGCATGCGCCGTTTTCGGAAAGCGAGCTTTGCGTGAGCGGCGAGGATATCATGCGGGAGCTCGGATTGCCGCGCGGCGAGCGTGTCGGGCGCATCAAGCATCAGCTTCTGCTGCATTGCGCGGTACACCCGAAGGACAACCGCAGGGACGTGCTGTTCAAGCGCATGCACGATTACGTTTAGCAACATTTCTGTATCGGTTTTGTGAATTATTGCCGATTCGCATTGCGGACGCAAAGAAATGTGATATGATATGGGCGTTGTAGAATACTACCAACCTGCGAGGAATCGATATGAATAACAGACAAAAACAAAAAAGAGCAATGCTTGCCGTCATCCTGACGGTGCTGCTGGTGATTATCATCGTGATCGCATCGGCTGTAAGCTGCTGCGCCAAGGATGCGGCTGCCAACAGCACGCAGACCAACGCGAAGGTCATTGTCAGCGAGGTTCTGGTCAGCAACAAGCAGGCGGTGCGCGATCCGATGGGAACGTACAGCGACTATTTTGAGCTGCACAACATCAGCAATGAACGCGTCAATCTCTCGGGCTACGGCGTTTCCGATGACGAGACTTCCATGTGGGTCATCGCGGAAGGCACATATATCGAACCGGATGAATATTTGGTGTTCTGGTGCGCGGGCAAGGAAACGGGCATCACCAACGTTGCGACCTTCGCGCTGTCGAAGGACGACGTTCTGCGCTTCTCCGATCCATCGGGCAAGCCGATTATCACGCTCGATTTGTCCAATTCCTATTCCGGCCTTTCCTATAGCTATCTTGACAGCGGCGCATGGATCAATATGGCGCCTACGCCCGGCTATCCGAATACCGAAGAAGGCGTCGCGGCATATGAGCGTTCCCGCATGGCGGATTCGCAGATTGAGATACAGGAATATATCGAGTGTCCGGTCCGCGTGACCGAGCTGATGGCCGCGAACGGCAATGTGCACAAAGGCCCGGACGGGACGTTCTGCGACTGGGTAGAGCTCTATAACGCCGGCACATCGCCAGTGAACCTCTCTCTGTATGGCCTGAGCGACAATATCGGCTGGCCGCGCAAATGGCAGTTTCCTTTGGGAACGACCATTTATCCAGGCGAATATAAGGTCGTTCGCTGCGATAAATCCGTCAGTTCCGGTTCGGGCCAGAGTCCCCATACCTCTTACGGCATCTCCAAAACGGGCGGAGAAACCATCACCCTGAGCGACCCGGACGGAAATGTACTGGACAAGCTGTACATTCCGGCGATGCGCACGGACGTCTC
>CALFIV010000261.1 GCA_937877295.1 uncultured Clostridia bacterium | reverse complement strand
TGAAACACCTCGTAGCGCTCCTCAAGCCCTCTGAGGATCGAAATCGTGTCCTCCACGCTCGGCTCTTCGACCATCACCGGCTGGAAACGGCGCTCGAGCGCCGCGTCCTTTTCGATGTACTTGCGGTACTCGTCCAGCGTCGTCGCGCCGATGCAGTGCAGCTCGCCGCGCGCGAGCATCGGCTTTAAGAGGTTGCCCGCGTCCATCGCACCGTCCGTCTTGCCCGCGCCGACGATCGTATGCAGCTCGTCGATGAAGAGGATGATTTTGCCGTCGCTCTTTTTGATTTCTTCGAGTACGGCTTTGAGACGCTCTTCAAATTCGCCGCGATACTTTGCGCCGGCGACCAGCGCGCCCATGTCGAGCGAAAAGATGCTGCGGTCCTTCAGGTTGTCGGGTACGTCTCCGCGCACGATTCGAAGCGCAAGACCCTCCGCGATCGCCGTCTTGCCGACGCCCGGCTCGCCGATCAGGCACGGATTGTTTTTCGTTTTGCGCGAGAGGATGCGGATGATGCTGCGGATCTCGTTGTCGCGGCCGATGACCGGATCGAGCTTATGCGCTCTTGCAAGCTCCACAAGGTCCTGCCCATACTTTTTCAGCGCGTCGTACGTCCCTTCGGGATTGTCGGTATTGACCTGCCGGTTGCCGCGCACGGTTTTGAGCGCGGAAAGATAGGCGTCCTTTTTGACGTTGAACCGTGCAAAGAGCTTTTTCAGCGTATCGTCCGGCTTTTCCAAAAGCCCCAGCATCAGATGCTCCACCGAAACATACGCGTCGCCCATGCGCTTCGCCTGCGCTTCCGCTTCGGAAAGCGCGCGGGAAATCGCCGGCGCGGCATAGGTCTGCTGTCCGTCGCCTGCGTAGGTCGGAAGCGCCGAAAGCGCTCGGTCGATCGAGGCGCGCATTGCGCTCAGATCTACCTGCATCGCGCCGAACAGCTGCGTATTGAGATCATCCGCCTCGTCGGTCAGCGTTTTCAGAAGATGGATCTGCTCGAGCTGCGTGTTGCGGTTCGTCTCCGCAAGCTGCTGCGCGCTCTGGATCGCTTCCAAAGATTTTTGTGTGAAACGATTTGCATTCATATGCTTCGCCTCCTTCGTAAGAACTGTATACTCTAAACGTGAACCTCCGGCATGACGCCGTCGGTTTAGCACTCTTGGTCTTCGAGTGCTAAACCTATCATAACACACTTTATGCGATTTGCAAGGGGATGGAAGCGGAGTTTGCTTTGGTTTCACAATTCTTTCAAATTGGCGTAAAAAAAGAGCGCCGCAGCGCTCATCGATCGATCAAAAGCTCGCCGGCCGAGACGAGCACGGCCTTGCCGCGAATGGCGATTCGGCCGTTGTCCAGGGGCTCGCAAACGAGCTCGCCGCCGCGCGGCGACGCCTGATAGCAGCGCAGGATCTTTTTGCCGAGCTCGCGCGACCAGAAATCTGCGATCTGACAGTGCGCCGAGCCGCAGACCGGATCTTCCGGCACGGCGATTTCGGGCGTGAAGCTGCGCGAAACGCAGTCGTATTGTGTTCCGCGTGCCGTCGCGTTCCAGATGCGGCCGGGCAGCGTCTGCAAAAGTGCATAGTCCGGTGTAAGCGCACGGACCTGTTCTTCCGTTTCAAAGACGCAGTTGAGATCGAGGCCCATGATCGCGCGGACAGGCCGCACGCCGTACGCACGCTCCATTTCGTCGGTCACGGGGATCTCGGAAAGTGTGAAGGTCGGAAAGTTCAGTTCATACAGGTCGTCCCTGCGGCGCACCGACAGCGGACCGCTGACCGACGCATAGCGTACTTCACTCGCGCCGGGCTCGATCACGTTCAAGATCACAAACGACGCCGCCAGCGTCGCGTGTCCGCAAAGCGCTTCCTCCATGCTCGGCGTAAACCAGCGCAGCCGCCATCCGTCGCCTTCGCGCAGGACAAACGCCGTCTCCGCCAGATTGTTTTCCGCGGCGATCGCCTGCATCAGCATGTCCGGGATCGGGCGGTCAAGGATACAGACCGCCGCCGGATTGCCGCAAAACGGCCGGTCGGTGAAGGCGTCGACGATGTATTGCTTCATGGCTGCGCTCCTTTCGGGACGAGATCGATGATGACGTATTCGGAAAATGTGCCGGTCTTGAAGGGAATTGCCCAGCCGGACAGGCCGGAGGTGACGACAAAGGTCGTGCTTTCGCGCTCGGACCGCCCGTAGATGGCGTCATTTGCGCCGAGCAGCAGCCCGATCTGCCCTGCCGGGAAGATGTGCCCGCCGTGCGTATGCCCCGACAGCACGAGATCCGCGCCGGCCGCCGCTTCCGCGTCGTAGTCGTTCGGCTGATGATCGAGCAGGATCGTATAGCCCTCGCCGACCGGCAGCGCTTCGGCGGGCAGGCGGTCGCGCATCGACCGGTCTCTGCGGCCGACCAGCGTGATTTCGGTTCCGATCGGCGCGGCTTCGTCCTCGAGGATCGTCACGCCGTTTTGCGTCAGCGCGTCCCGCAGCTCCTGCGAGGAAAAATCCCGATATTGATAATAGCCGTTGTCATGGTTGCCGGAGACCCAGACAGTATCGATCTGGCCGAGCTGG
>CALFIV010000260.1 GCA_937877295.1 uncultured Clostridia bacterium | reverse complement strand
GGCAGGCAAAACCACGCTGCGCAGCTTCATCGGCGCGTAGCCCTCGTGGTATTGCAAAACGTGTCCGATCTCATGCGCCGCGACGGCATAGGCGGAGACGGAGGAAGACCCGTACACCGCGTCCGAAAGCCCCACGACGTCGCTTCGCGGGTCGTAATGGTCGGTCAAAGCGCCCTGCACCTGCTGAATCGGCAGATTGAGTCCGTTTTGAAAGAGCAGGTCCTGCGCAAGCTGCGCCGCCGGAATGCCGCGCACGGCAGGCATTTGATTGTATTTTTGAAAGACGCGCTGCACGCGGCCCTGCGCGATCAGCGACAGCACCATGACGCTGATCGCCAGAAGCAGATAGAAATACGGTCCCATAGTTGCCTCCTTTTCCTTTATTATAGGGCATCCGGCAGCGAAATACCATTGCAAAACGTGAAAAATATGTTATAATTCTCTGTACATCATACCGAAATAAAGAGGAGTTTTCCCTTCAGGAGGCAGAAATATGCAGTATTTGAAGCTCAAGGATATCCAAAAGGCGCCGCAGGACTACGTCGGCGCGATCACCGTCTGCGGCTGGGTGCGCACCGTGCGCGAGGGCAAGGCGTTCGGCTTTATCGAGCTGAACGACGGCACGTCCTTCCGCCCTGTGCAGATCGTGTATCAGAACGACGACAGAAAGCTCGGCAAGGGCCTTACCACCGGCTGCGCCATCGTGGTCGACGGCGAGCTTGTTTTGACGCCCGACGCGCCGCAGCCCTTTGAAATCCATGCAAACGCGATTGCGATCGAGGGCGAGTGTCCGCCGGATTATCCGATGCAGAAGAAACGCCATACCTTGGAATATCTGCGCACGATGCAGACGCTGCGTCCGCGCACCAATACGTTTCTTGCGACGTTCCGCGTCCGTTCGGTCGTGGCGGCGGCGATCCATGAGTTTTTCCAGGATCGCGGCTTCGTCTATGTGCATACGCCGATCCTGACCAACGCCGACTGCGAGGGCCGCGGCGAGATGTTCCAGGTGACGACGCTCGATCTCGAGAACCTGCCGAAAACCGAGGACGGCAAGGTCGACTACACGCAGGACTTTTTCAAAAAGCCGGTGCATCTAAGTGGTTCCGGTCAGCTCTACGGCGAAGCGTTTGCGCTGGCGTTTCGCGACATCTACACGTTCGGGCCGACGTTCCGCGCCGAATACAGCTTCACCGCGCGTCACGCGAGCGAATTCTGGATGATCGAGCCGGAGATGGCGTTCTGCGACCTCGAGGGCGACATGGACGTCGCGGAAGCGATGGTAAAATACATCATTCAGACGGTGCTCGACCGCTGTCCCGCCGAGATGGAATTCTTTAACAAGTTCGTCGATAAGGGACTTCTCACCCGTCTCGACAACGTGCTGAACAACGAATTCAAGCGCCTCAGCTACACCGAGGCGATCGAGATTCTCAAAAAATCCGGCGAGCCGTTCGAATATCCGGTCGAATGGGGCGTCGATCTGCAGTCCGAGCATGAGCGCTACATCACCGAAAAGGTCTTCGGAAAGCCCGTGTTCCTCACCGACTATCCCAAGGAGATCAAGTCGTTCTACATGCGTCAGAACGACGACGGCAAGACCGTCGCTGCGGCGGATCTGCTCGTTCCCGGCGTCGGCGAGATCATCGGCGGCAGCCAGCGCGAAGAGCGCTACGACGTGCTCGACGCGCGCTGCAAGGAGCTCGGCATGGACATGAGCGAGTACCAGTGGTTCCTCGATCTCAGAAAATACGGCGGCGTCAAGCATGCGGGCTTCGGGCTCGGCTTCGAGCGCATGGTGATGTACCTCACCGGCATGCAGAACATCCGCGACGTACTGCCCTTCCCGCGCACCGCGGCGAACCTCGAACTGTAACGAAGCGAAAAAAGATCCTCTGCGCGAGGATCTTTTTTTGATGTCTGCTGTTTTACGGCTGTCCGTAGACGGCATGGTACGGGTTGTCCGGATGCGGATCGGTCGGGTCCCAGCCGAAGCCGTTTGCATCGGTATACGGCTCCTCCCAGATAACGGCGGGCGGCGTGGGCGGATTCGGACCGGGTTTGTCGGTGATCCACACCTTCGTCTCCTTCAGCACGCTGTGATCGTATACCCACTTCGCGTCCTCGACGGTCAGCCGCACGCAGCCGTCCGAGGCGGGACTTCCGAGCTGTTCAAACTTTTTCATATACATCATTCGATGCCCGAGCTCCTCATCCTTCAGCGCGTCGTAGCTGATCGGCACGGAGTGCAGCAGGTACGGACCCTTGAACCGGCAGGTGTAGAACCCGCAGCAGTAGTTGCCGGCGGAACCGAGCCGCTTGAACGGCTTGGTCTCGTAGATCGTGAACGTGCCGCGCGGCGTCGAATTGTTCTTGCCGGTAGAGCACGTCATTGTACGGACTACCTTGGTGTACTTTTCATCGCTGTCCGGCGCCATGGCGTACACCTTCTGGTTCTTGATGGAGATGACCAGCATGTACGGCTTGAGCGCCTGCTTAGCGTCCACGGAGAACAGGATCGAGGCCGGACCGTCCCAGGGCTCCATCATGGTGGCGTAATAG
>CALFIV010000259.1 GCA_937877295.1 uncultured Clostridia bacterium | reverse complement strand
TGATGTCCGCCGATCGTCTCCATCCACCAGATCTCGTTCTCGTCGTTGAACGCGACGCCGTTGGATTCATACGTGCCGTACTGTTCCAGCAGCGCAGCCAGCCGCAGCACGCCCTCGCGCGCCGTGCGGATATACGGCAGCACGAGCACGAGGATGTCCTCCTCGCCAATGCCGCCCGGAACGTCCTTTTCCCGGCGTGATTTGGCCTTTTGATAGGTCACAAGCGGATCGGCCGCCAGTACGCGCGGGTTGGAGGTGATCGTCTCCGTCGCCGTCATGCCGACGTTGGCTTCGTTGATGCCGGTCGCCGCCCAAACGCCCTCCTTCGGATCAACGCTCGGGCAGGCGGTATAGCGCAGCGGATGGTCGGGCAGCTCGATTGTGAGACGTCCGATCACAGATGTGTAGGTCTTTTTCTGATCCTTCGGCTCGACCACGACAAGCTTCTTGACGTCGAAGTGTCCGTCGTCGGTGCGTGCAATCATGGTGGAATGGTCGTTTGAGGCCTTTTTGCCGACTAAAATCGTTGTGCAGGGCATGGGAATTCTCCTTTTTCTTTGATACCTCCAATATACGCGCAAACCGCCGCGTTGTCAATGCGGCGCGTAAAACGCGCGCTGTTTCAGAATATATCATCCGCGAATCCTCAGGATATATTGAAAAATATAAATTCCGATGCTACAATAACGGTGTATGCGAATACTGGTTTCGCATGAGATTTTGCTATGGAGGCACACATCATGAAGATCTCGCAAAAAGCGCAAGAATGCTATCTTTCGCCGATGCGCAAGTTCCATCCCTATGCGGTAGAAGCCGTGAAGCAAGGCAAGACGATCTATCATCTGAACATCGGGCAGCCCGATATCGAAACCCCATCCGCTTACTACGAAGCGATCCGCGATTTCAAAAACCCGGTGCTCGAATACGCCGCGTCCCCCGGTATGCCTGTGCTGATCCATGCGGTGCAGAACTACTACGAAAAGCTCGGCATCCACTATGACGAAAACGAGATCCTCATCACCACCGGCGGCAGCGAAGCGCTGATGATGCTGATGCTCTGCATCCTCGATCCCGGCGACGAGATCATCGTTCCCGAACCGTTCTATCCGAACTACAATACGTTCGTAAAATCAGCAGGCGGCACGATCCATCCGATCACCACTACACCCGAAGGCGGCTATCGCTACGCGTTCCGCGATAAGCTCGAAGCGGCCTATAACGAGCACACCCGCGCTATCATGTTCACCAACCCCGGCAACCCGACCGGTGTTGTGCTGACGCCCGAAGAGCTCAGAACCGTTGCGGACTTTGCCAAGGAGCATGACCTGTTCGTGATCGGCGACGAGGTCTATCGCGAGTTTGTCTACGGCGGCGAGCGCTTAGCGACGATCGGCCAGTTCCCCGAGCTTGCAGAGAACGCCGTCATCATCGACTCCGTTTCGAAGCGCTTTTCTGCCTGCGGCGCACGCATCGGCGCGATCATCACCCGCAACAAGGAGCTTTTGCAGAACCTCTTGAAATTCTGCCAGGCACGTCTGTCGGTTGCAACGCTCGATCAGGTGGCTTCCGCCGCGCTCTATGACGTCGGTCCGGACTATTTTGACGCGGTCCGCAAGGAATACAAGCTGCGCCGCGACACCTGCTACAACAAGCTGCTGC
>CALFIV010000258.1 GCA_937877295.1 uncultured Clostridia bacterium | reverse complement strand
TCTTCATGCCCAGGGTCATGCGCTCCCACATGGCATCATAGAGATCGGTGCGGATGAAGGCGAGCTTGTTATTACGGCTCATGCTGGCCGAGCGCTCGAAAGCCACGAAACGGACCGGCCCGCGGTAAAAGACGAACTCGATCCCCTCCGGGCGAAACAGCAGCTCCGCCATCTGCGTGCGCAGAATGCGTCCGAAAAAAACGAAGATCAGCACCGCGTAGTCAAAAACCGAGGTGTGATTCGACACGACGATCGCGCTCCCTTTGATCCGCCGCGACTGCACCGCGCGGTTTTCGTACGTGATTTTGGTGCGAAAGCACAGCCATTGCACCGGCCAGCCCGTAAGCTTGACAAATCCGATTAGAAACCGACTCATGCGATCACCCCTGCTTGCGAATGAAGCGGCAGATCTCGTTGACCGTCGAAAGGGAGCTTCCCGCATCCGACGGGAAACCGACGTTGAATTCGCCTTGCACCGACGCCACCATCGCAAAATAGTCGAGACTCGTGCCGCCGAGATCGTAGAAGAAATGTGCGTCCGGCGCGATCTCCTTCGGATCTTTGCGCAGCGCTTGCGCAACATGCGCGGTCACACGCCTGACGAGCTCCGCGTCCTCTGCGCTCGCCTGCTTTGCTTCGAAATCGTACGGCACGATCGCGCCCGTCTCAAGCGCTCTGCGTACGCGCGCGCGGCTCACCTTGAATTCGTTTGCGCCCATCAGCGGCGTTTTGGTGAGCACGATGCGCCGCACCTCGCCGTCCAGCCGCAGGGTCTTTAAGCATGCGCGCGCCTGTTCGCGGATGGCTTGCGCCGTTTCGGCGTTTGCAAACTCCGAAAGCTCGATGACCAGCGTCGGCCCGCCGCTTGCCGCAACGAGACAGATCGGGCGGCGATTGCTGAGCGCAATGCGGTTTTCCACCTGATCCGGATTCAGGTTTTCACCGTTTTCACAGACAATCAGATCGTCCGCGCGGCCGAGGATAAACAAACGTCCGTTTTCGATTCGGCAGAGATCGTGGGTATGAAACCAGCCGTCCGGCTTTGTTTCCGTGCGTTTGCCGTTTTGACAGATTGCATGTGCCATGTTCCGCCCGCGTACGGCAAGCTCGCCGTTTTCGTCTACGCGGCATTCCATGCCCGCGATCGGCGCGCCGACCGCACCGTCCGAAAGACGGCTGCGCTTGTTCGAAAGCTCCACGGACGCAATGCCGATCTCCGACATGCCGTAGCCGTTCGCCAGATGATAGCCGATGTGGTTGAAAAACCGCAGCACGTCCGGCGAGATGCGGCTGCCGCCGCTGATGCAGAAGCGCGGGCTGTCGCCGAAGATCCCCGCGCGCACCTCACGAAACGCAAGCTTGGAGAAGAGATCGCCGAGAACAGGTACGTCGCCGATCGCGTCCATGATGCGCATGCCCTTTTGAAACTTCTTCACCGTCGCGTCGCCCCGCTTTTCGATTTCCGAAATTGCACTCTCATAGATCCGCTCCCAAAGCAGCTGGATTGCAAAGATATGCGTGACCTTGTGCTTGCGCACGGTGTTGAGAAGCGTTTTGGGGCTGAAATCACGGAGAAGCACAAATGTACGCGAGAAGAATGCGAACCAGATATACATCGCCGTCAGACCGAAGATGTGATAGAACGGCAGGAATGTCAGCTGCTTGAGCTCACCCTCGTAATGCGCCTTCACGCGCTTCGAGGTCCGGATGATCTCGGCGCTGCTCTTGATCTGGTGATAGAACTGCTCGCCCGTGTACGCGCAAAGCTTGATCTGCTCGCTCGTGCCCGAGGTCATCAAAAGCACCTCGTCGGCAAACGTCGGCTCAAACGGGTAAACGGTGGTTTCTTCCAATGCGGCAAGCGGGATCGTGCAGACGTCAAACTGCCGTCCGTCGGAGATCACGCAAGCAGCGCCGCAGCTGCGCAGAATTTCATTGAGTGCGGCGTCGTCAAGCCGGATGTTCATCAGAAGCGGACGGAATCCGGCTCTGAGGATCGCCCAGAAAAGCGCAATCCACTCGGCACTGTTCTCCATGCAGAGTCCCACGACGGCGTTCCGTTCGCAATCGTGCAGGCTCGTACGAATCTTTTCGGAAAACCGGATTGCCTGCTGTTGACACTGCGCATAGGTTTTGCGCTCGATCGCATAGCCGTTTGTGCGCTCAATCATGACGTTTTCGCCTTCGGAATACATAAACGAAAACAGCGCCCCCATGCTGTGATCCGTCGCCGAAAAGGCGTCCAGCTTGTGCCGCACAAACGCGTCGATCGTTTTGTAATTGCCGAGATGCTTTGCCTTCATGTTTGCCTCAAACTTACCTCTGAATATGGATTATACTATAGAAATCCGCATTTGTCTATGACAACTATCCCTGTGCGGTTTCATCCGGCTTCGGCGCTGGGACTTCGCAGACCTTTCGATACAGATCCGGAGAATCGTAATGCACATGATAGAGCAGCGGGTGCAAAAGCCTCCAGAACGTGCGTTTTTTATCCGTGCCGACGTTAACGCGCCGGATCATCGTAAATCCGCGGAACGGCGGCAGATACGAGATCATGTCGTTGACGTCCGCAAAGTTCTCGCAATCGGTGTACAGCGTCGAAAGATAGCGCAGCATACGTTTCTTGTTCAGCGGCGTGCATTTGAACGGCCGAACGCTGCCGAAGGTATAGAGATACGGCTTCATGCCGAAATTGTAGTTCAGATCCTGACATGCAAGGCACGCGATGCCCGAGCCCAGCGACCAGCCGAGAATCTCTGTCGCCGCCGTTGGATGCGCTTCATGCAGTTCTTTCCATTGCTCGCGCACCTCGTTTTTGATTGCAAGATACATATTGCCCCAGCCGTGATGCACGCGAAGCTGCAAATCCTCGCCTTCGAATTCGATTGCGCGGTAATAGCGGCTTGCGAACTCAAAGATGTTCGCAAACCAGTCCATCGCATCGAGCGTGCGCTGAAAATGCATCTGGATCACGTCGCGCTCCGGTTCGTAATGGATCTCATAATTAACCTCGTGCGCGAGTCCCAAGAACTTTCCGAGCTTTGTCGTATTGTATTTGACTGCAACATAGTGCACCGGATACGTCACGAGTCCGGTGTG
>CALFIV010000257.1 GCA_937877295.1 uncultured Clostridia bacterium | reverse complement strand
AGATCGACCTGATCTGCGAGGACAGATCGACCGGCACGATCCTGTTTGTCGAGGTCAAGACGCGCGCCGAGGACGGCCGCGGACGGCCGATGGACGCTGTGGATTCCTGCAAGCAGCGGTTTTTGCGGCTTGCGGCGCAGCAATGGCTGATGGAGCACGACGCGCAGGCGCGCAGCGCGCAGTTTGACGTGGTCGAGGTGCTGCTGCCCAAAATGACGGTCAACCGCATCGGGAACGCGTTTTGATGTTGCCCCGATGATCGGGATATGATAGAATCCATACTACCACATATTCGGAGGTCAAAGCATTGCATAGCTGGAAACGGATCGGAATTCTGATATTGGCGGGAATGCTGCTGTTGGGACTGTTTGCGTGCAGCCGGCCCAAGTCCGTCGAACCCGAGGCCTCCTTTGATTTTACGAACGCCGACGGCGATGTGCCGCGCGGATGGTCGGTCGATTCCTACGAAGGCAATTATGACACCGTTCTCGAGAACGGCGTGTTCGGCGTCATCGTACGATTCCCGGACGACTGCCGTCTGATTCGCACGGTTTCCGTCGAGCCGGAAACGCGCTATGTCTTCTCGGCGCAGGTCCGCACCGAGGACGTCACGGGCGGTCAGGGCGCAACGCTCTCGATCGACAACTATCCGATCGACGGCAGCTATCTGTATTCGGACGGTCTGTTTGGCACAAACGACTGGACGACGCTGACGCTGGCGTTCCGCACCGCGAAGGAGCAGGAGAGCGTCGTGCTCGCGCTGCGGCTCGGCGGCTATTCCAACGTTTCGAGCGGCCGCGTATGGTTCAAAAACGTGCGCTTTGAGGCGTCCGACAACGCGCCGGTCGCGTTCCAGAACCTTGTGCCGACCTCCGGAAGCGGCGAGGCGGACGCGCGTTCGCAGGAAGACTATGAAAACGTCTTTACGGTGATCTTCTGGGCGGGTGCGATCGCGGCCATCGTGCTGCTGTTCGGCGTAACCAACCGTGCAAAAACGCTCCGGTCTTATGAGGACGACGTCTGGGGACGAACGCTGATCTT
Source organism: uncultured Clostridia bacterium (assembly GCA_937877295.1). The sequence continues at coordinate 1,953 of CALFIV010000257.1, read as the reverse complement.
CTGGCTGATCGTTCTGATCGGATTCATCGTGCGGTTCGTGCTCTGCGCAAAGCTGAAAGGTCATGCCACCGATATGACCTGCTGGCAGGGCTGGGGCGCAAAGGTCGCGACCCAAGGCACGCACGCGTTCTATGTCGATAACTGGTGCGACTATCCGCCGGGCTATATGCTTGTATGCGGGCTTTTATGGCGCATCTCTTCGCTCTTTGCAAACGGTCCGGAGTCGGTCCGGCTGTTTGTATACATGCTGCCTGCGTTCGCCTGCGACGTCGTCTCCGGCGGTTTGCTGCTGCATGAACGCAGGCGGTTCGGCCTGCACGACCGCCTTGCGCTGCTGCTTTCCGCGCTGATCGTGCTGAACCCGGCGGCGGTGTTCCTGTCGGGCGCATGGGGACAGATCGATTCCGTCCTGACCGTGCTGCTGATCGGAACGTTCCTGCTTCTGAACCAAAGCCGCGAAAAACCGTGGCTGCGGCTGATGGCGGCGCTGGTGTACGCCGTTGCGATTTTGATGAAATGGCAGGCGCTGATCTTCGGACCGGTGCTTGCGCTGATGTATGTCATGACCGGCGTGGATCAGTTCGGCACAAAGCGCTTCCCAAAGCATGTGCTGTGGTCCGTTGCGGCGGTGCTCGGCGCGATTGCGGTGCTGCTGCTCGGCTCGCTGCTGTTCCGCGGCGAGGGCATGCCGGTCTATTGGATGGTTGAGCGCTTTCTGAGCGCTTCGGGCGGCTACGACTACGCGTCGATCGAGGCGTACAATCTCTTTACACTGTTCGGCGCGAACTGGACGCGGTCGGGCGTGGAGCTGTTTGACGGCCTGAACGTCGGCGGCATGCTGCTGCGGTGCAACGATCTGTTTTCCAAGGTTGCGCTGCTCGTCCTGTTCCCGACGCTCGGATTGCGCGCATGGAATGAAATGCGTACGCGTGCGGACGGGGAGCGGAATGCGGCGTGGAAGGACCTGCTGTATGCGGCGGCCGTTGCCGGCGTCTTAGCGGTGCTGTGGTTCTTGCTGAAGCAGGCGGGCGAGATGCAGGGAAACCTGAACAGCGTGGCGGCCGCGATCTGGCAGTTCCCGCTCTACGGGATTTTTTCAGCGGTGTATCTCTGGTTCATCGCAAAGCGCGAACGCGGCACGCAAACGCTTGGGACGTGGCTGAAAGCCGGCGGCGTAACGGTCACGGGCGCTGCGACGATGACGGTTGCGCTCGGTCTGTTTGCGGCGCTGTTTGTGCTCGGCGTAGTTTCCAAGCTGTTCGGCTTTGCGCTGACCTATCGGCTGCTCGGCGTCATCGGCATTCTGCTGGCCGCCGCGCTGACGGCCGTGCTGTTTGTGCTCTATTGGGAGCGGCACAAAGCGGCAAACTACTCGCTGTACGTCAACCGCGGGCTGATCTTCCTGCTCGGCGCATGCTTCTGCGTATGGGTGTTCACGTTCGGACACTATATGCACGAGCGCTATATCTTCCCGGCGCTGTTTTTGCTGACGTTCGCCTATGCGTATGACCGCGATCCCAACAAGCTTGCGGCGCTGATGCTGCTGACGGTCACGACCTTTATGAACGAAATGACCGCCATGTTCGTCGTTTCCGACGGCGCGATCAACCTGATCCGCGGCGGAACGATCCGCAACCGGATGATTGCGCTGGTGTCGCTTCTCGAGGTCGGCACGGCGCTGTATCTGACGGCGGGCGTATTTTTGAAGGCGTACGCCTTCGATCCGTCCGACCCCGCGGACAGCGGAGAACGGTCGCGGACCAAACGCGCGAAGGCGGAACGGAGGTGAGCCTATGAACCGGAAACAGTTTTTCCATACGATCGGCGTTGAGGACGGACGCCGCATGACAAAGCGCGATTATGCTGTGCTGCTCGTGCTGCTTGCCGTCTATTCGCTCGTCGCGTTTTTGAACCTCGGTTCGCTCTCCTCGCCGCAGACGGTCTGGAACGCGG
>CALFIV010000256.1 GCA_937877295.1 uncultured Clostridia bacterium | reverse complement strand
CATAACGTAGCGAAAAAAGAAATCGCTAATGAGTGCTGGCATATACTGTTTGGCAATATAAACGAAATACTTGTTAGCAGCGGTTTTGTAGCAAAACCACCGGTCAAAGCTGGAGAAGGCAGATACCTACAAAGCATCGAGCTTTACTGATAAACACAGTGAACACAGTTGGGACGGTTCTTACTGTGTTTGAAAACAGGGCAAACAAGGACAAACGGACAACACAGAAGAACCGTCCCCCTGTGTTCCCCTGTGTTCGTGTTTCTGTGTTTCCCCTGTGTTCCACGGATAGCATTCATCCGCGCCTGTTGATAAGTTTGTAATTTTTGATGCGCGCATTGTGTCTGATTTGCGCGCATTTTCTTCTGAATTGTGTCAAATTGGATCTGACGCCCCAAAACGCCCTGTTTTGGGGCGTCATTTATGAACAAAAATCGGAAAAAGTCGGATAATCCATGCGCTTGGTTTTTTGCTATGCTGCGGGCAGCGAAAGGCAAGGAGGCAACCATGAGCAAACGGAACGAAGCCCTGCAGCAGTCGATCGGGGCGTACTTTGCGGCGTGCGACGCCACGCGTGAGCGCATGCCGCTGAAAAACGGCGGATTCGAAGAGAGAGTTATTCTATAAACGAAGAATTCAAATTGCCCCAAAAATGAAAAAAGATTCGGCTGCGGCGACCTCTCTGTGGTGGATGAACGGGCAAGGCGGTCGATCGGGACGACCAATGGATCGCTGTAAATACAGTATAGCACAGAGCGGTGAAAAAGGGAAGCCCCAAAATGAATCGGCAAAGGATTTTTCGGAAAGGAGATACACTATGACACTGACAAAGCGAATCGGGAACACGAAGTATCTGGTCAAAGTCTATTTTGACGAGAAGGGCACGATGACGATGGAGGATCGTATTCTGCGGCTGATCGCCCGTGAATGCGAGGGAGCACGACCGGAGAAAGGAAGGAAGCAAAATGAAGTCGCTGTATGAGCAGAAAGGCAGATCATATTCGCAGGTCGGAGAGTATTTGCTTCCGAATCTTGTCATGGACGATCAGCCGGAAGGCGAGGTCGGAATATGGGGCTGGCGCAGAAAAGAGTACCTGAAGAAGTGCAAGCGCGGCACTTATCATGCCATGCTGATGCAGGGAACGCTGACACAGCATCTGATCGACACAAACGAGGCTGCGTTGGACATGATGAAAACGCTTGTGTCCGAGATGGCTGATGCAGAAGGCGTAACGGAAGAACTGAAACGGCGCGATCAGATGGCGTGGGTTGGGGCAATGAACAATATCCGAAACCGTGCCGAGGAGATCGTAAGAAACGAACTGATCACTTGCTGAAGCAAAAACACATGATTGGGAAAAGATCGGGGTGTAAACCGCCGATCTTTTCTGAAAATACGTAGTTTTCGACAAAAGTCGTTTGGAAAAGTTGTGATTATTGAAAAATGTCACTTGAAAAAGTTGAAAAAACTCCGTATACTGTAACTGACACCATATCTGCGGAGGCAATTATGCTGCAAAGAAAGATACAGGACACGTTGGCAGCGTGGAAAAACGAGCCGAATCATAAGCCACTGATTATCAAAGGCTGCCGTCAGTGCGGCAAAACTTTTTCCGTGTTGAAATTTGCGCGGGAAAACTATGCGCATATGGTTTATCTGAACTTCTTCCAGAACGCTGATTATGCCGCGGTCTTCAACGGTTCGCTGGAGGTGGATCATCTGATCATGATGATGTCCGCACTGTTAGGTCCGGACGCCGTTTTTGAACCCGGGAAAACGATTATCATCTTGGATGAGATTCAAGAATGCCCTGAGGCACGAACCGCCTTGAAATTCTTTCAAACAGACGGACGCTTCGACGTGATCGGAACCGGCTCACTGCTCGGCGTACGAGGATACGGGAAGGAGCCGCGTTCCGTTCCGGTCGGATTCGAAACCGTGATCGATATGTATCCTCTGGACTTTGAGGAATTTCTTTGGGCAAACGGTATTACGTCGCAGATGATCGAAATGCTTTTGACGTGCTTGCAAAATGAAACGCCGGTTCCCGAAGCCCTGCATATAAAGCTAAAGCAGCTGTTGCTGCAATATGTGGTGGTCGGCGGCATGCCGGCGGCGGTGCAGTTGTTTGTGGAGACGAAACAGATGAATGCTGTATTGCAGCTGCAGCGCGATATTGTGCGCTCCTATGAGGACGACATGATCAAATATGCCGCAAAGAAAGACAAAGGGCGGATTGCGGAATGCTTTCAATCCATTCCGAAGCAGCTTAGCAAGGAAAACAAGAAATTCCAATATGCCTTGGTGAAGAAGGGGGCGACAGCGTCTCAATATCTCGGATGCCTTCAATGGATCGAGGATGCGGGCATCATTTCCCGCTGCTATAACCTGAATCTGCCGGAGCTGCCCTTGGACGGAAATGCCGTGGAGGATGTCTTCAAGGTATACATGAAAGACACCGGATTGTTAATCAGTATGCTGGAGGATGGAACGCAGTTTGATGTATTGCAAGGGAATCTTTACGGCTACAAAGGCGCAATCTTTGAAAACCTGATGGCGGATTTCCTTGCGAAGATGGGGCGTAAACTTTATTATTATCACAAGGATTCCGGTCTCGAAATCGACTTTGTCATTCGCTGGCGCGGGGAATGCACTCTTTTGGAAGTGAAATCGTCTACAGGAAATATCAAGAGCGCAAAAACGATCCTAAGTCATCCGGAGAAGTATCATGTAGAACAATGCCTCAAATTCGGTGACTACAACATCGGCAGGAACGGTCAAATCATGACGCTGCCACTGTATATGGGCTTTTTGTTGAAGGAAGCGTAACCGTGCCGAGGAGATCATAAGAAACGACTTGATTGAATGCTGACTGAAAAAGAAGCGCACGAGACGTCCCGAAGGTTTGCTTTGGGGCGTCTTTCTATATCGAATTGTGGAAAATGATGTGATATTCAGGAGAATATAGATGGAGAATGATGTTAAAATGAATATCATATTGCATTATATTTCGAACCGTGCTATATGGTTCAAGCATATTTCATGCAACTTCCTGCCAATTTGGCAGGAAGTCGGCAGCTGCAAAATGCAGTTCAATTTGTTCTGAATGATTATCGTCAAACGATCTTGTTTTACTTCGGACCAACTTGGTCCGAAGTTGCGTTGCGCAGGAAACTTCCCGACAAGTTGTTGGGAAGTACGATGCGACGAAAAAAGCAGTCCGGTTTGATCTGATTACTATGCAGACCTTTCATAATTAAGGATTAAGGACAAGTTGTCCTTCATTATTTCATGCGACATCGCGCCAACTTGGCACGAAGTTAACGGTTTCAACTTCAGGACAACTTGTCCAGAAGTTCCGGCATGTAACTTCCGCCCAACATGGGCGGAAATTAAAGCCCAGTTTCGACAGCCGAATCAACTTGTGGCCAATTTGACCACAAGTTCCGTATACTTGCTGCTGTTGCCAGTTTCTTCTACAATATTTTCATAATCAATTACTGCTTTTTCTTTTTCAAATCCCAAATCCTCGTCCGCCCACTTCTCGTATGCCTTGCCGATCTTCTGTATCCGTTTATAGACGGCGCTGTGCGTTTTCAGCCCGACGAGATCCGCTACCTCCTGCATTGGCTTTCCCATATTCCTTAAGAGCAGGATCTTCTGATCAGTTTCTGAAAGAGACCGAAAGAACGCCTCGTCGTCGATCCGCGCAATGGCGTCCTCCTCCATATCATCCTCGGTCTCCATCTGCATCAGGCGGTGATGGATTTTGGAGTTCTCCGCTCTTAGGATCACATCCAAAGATACCGTCGGATGCTTTGTCTGCCGATGATACCATTGCCGCCGGAAGTTCAGAAGCCGTCGATTGAAAAACCGTTCCTTGTCGAAATCTTCCTCGCATGGCATTTCGTTGCACACATCGATCACCGCCCCGCGATGCTCTATACCGAACACGTCTCCCGCGACGGAACCGACCATATCCAATGCGTCATCCAACGAGGGGAATCCGATCTGCTGCTCGGACAAAGGTTTTGCGTACAGATCATGATTTGTCCAAAGGAGCCATCTACGCTGCATCTGTTTGGTCCATAACGGCGTTTCATGCGCAATGACCCATTGCAGCGCATTTCGGGAATAGTATTCCATCCAGCCGGACATCTGCATGGCGTTCCAGATCAGATAGGCATAGCCGTCAATAACCGTTTCGAGAAACTTATCGCTCTCGACCAACGCAAGACTTTCCGGATCAAGCAGCAGCTCGGAGGGACAGCGCGGAAGCATTTGCAGATTCTCCTCGGCATTGACCATGATTTCTGCGGGCAGCGCATAAAAAGCCGGAATCCACTCGCCGTTGCGAACAACCTTGTATTCGCCGTCCTCCTGCGGGATCAGAATCTGATCATTGTAAGCCACAAAGATTTTCATGTTCCATCACCTCCCAACCGACTGCTTTCCGATTTTTCAAGCCCATTCTACCGAAATAAACACCCCATAAAACGGACAGAATCCATCGCAGAAGAAAATATATTATTTTTTGCAGGAACAATTCGGGGGTAGAAGTTGCTTTTATAGGTGAAAGGGGCGCTTTTTCATGGATCGGTTTTAAGGGAGGCGAAACGGTAAAATGAATACTGCGCCCACTTTTTTGACGCAGCAGCGGTGTCCCATTGGAGAACCGTGATCGACTGCTTTGTCGCCATGATTGTGCATAAAATGAAACAATCTTGTGAACTGCATTGACCGGACAGGAATCGCCGTGTGTGGGATGACGACGAGCGCTTGTCCGCATATCGCACCGCAACTTCTGCCATCATGGGCAGCAGTTCGGGAAGAGAACACCATCAACAAATTCAATTTCAGAAATGGAGAAAACAAAATGATAACAATCAACAGCCAAACAAATTCCAACGGAACAAATACGAACAAAGGAGGTACACGACTGCTTCATGAAATTGATCAAACGCATCGGCAACACGAAATACATCGTCAACGTGCATTTCGACGAAACCGGCACTATGACGCTCGAAGATCGGATTCTTCGGTTGATTTCCAGGGAAACGCTTGCAAATGATGCAGGATGTGATATAATGAATACACCACAGAGAGGTCGTCCGTGCCAAGAAAGGACGACTTCATGAAAACATCTACTATCACAGCACTTTACGAGCGTTTATCCCGCGACGACGAGCTTTCCGGCGAAAGCAATTCTATCGTTACGCAGAAACGCATTCTTACTGATTTCGCAAAACAGCACGGCTTCGGAAACTGCAAACACTACACAGACGACGGCTGGTCCGGCGGTAATTTTGAGCGCCCCGAATGGAAGCACATGATAGCCGACATCGAGGCGGGCAGGGTCGGGACGGTCATTGTGAAGGATATGAGCCGCGTCGGCAGAGATTATCTGCAGACGGGGTTTTATACCGAGGTCTTTTTTCGACAGCATCATGTTCGCTTCATTGCCATTGCCAACAATGTAGACAGCGCCGATCAGCAGAGCAGCGAGTTTGCGCCGTTCCTGAATATCATGAACGAATGGTATTTGCGCGATTGCAGCCGAAAGCAAAAGCAGGCATATCAGGCGCGCGGCAGAGCCGGCTTGCCTACCAGCAACTCCGCAATCTATGGGTACAGGAAGGATCCTGCAGAAAAGCATCATCTGCTGATCGACGAGGAAGCGGCGGCGGTCGTCAAGCGCATTTTTCTGATGGCGCTTTCCGGCAACGGACCGCTGATGATCGCAAAGGCGCTGCGCGACGAAAAGATCGAACGCCCTTCCTATTATTTGGAAACGCACGGCATTCAGAAGAGCCGACACCCGAAATGTCTGGAACGACCCTATGATTGGGAATCCAAGACGGTCGCCAACATCCTTTCCCGTCTGGAGTATCTGGGGCATACGGTCAATTTCCGTACACAGAAGGAATCGTATAAGGACAAGCATTATGTCAAAAACGATCCCTCCGACTGGCAGATCATCGAAAACACGCATGAAGCTATCATCGATCAGGAAACCTTCGACGCGGTGCAGAAGCTGCGCGAAACGATCCGCAGGATCGATACGACCGGCGCAGCCAACGTGCTGACGGGCTTGGTCTATTGTGCAGATTGCGGGCAGAAGATGCACAATCACCGCGGCGGGCAGTGGGCAAAGAAGCATGGCGGCGAGATCGACCCGGATTCCGGTTTGTATCTGTATGACAATTATAACTGCGCGACATATTCGCTCACCAAGAATTATACCGACCGCCAATGCTCCGGTCACTACATCCGGACAAATGTACTTCGGTCGCTGATCCTGGACACGGTGCGCACTTCGTCTGCATATGCGATTGCAAACCCCGATGATTTCTTGGTGAAAATGCGGGAGCAGTCGCAAAAAAGGCAGACCGATGATTCAAAGGACGTCAGAAAACGCATCGCAAAGGCAGAAAAACGCAGCGGTGAGCTGGATAAAACCATTTCTCGCTTATTCGAGGAATACGCGCTGGATCACATTCCGTTTGCCCGTTATGAGCAGCTCGTTCAGCAGTATGAATCCGAGCAGGCGCAGCTGAAAGCGGCGATCGCCGCCGATCAGGCAATCCTGGATTCTGTGGAATCGGACGCGGATCGCAGCGAGAAGTTCCTTGCGCTTGCGCGGAAGTATACGGATTTTTCGGTACTGACCGACGATATGATACTGGAATTTGTGGATAAGATTCTGGTGCATGCGCCGAACAAAAGCGGCGTCGAACGTGTGCAGGAGGTCGAGATCTTTCTGAAGTACATCGGAAAATTCGAGCTTCCGGAAACAGTCGTCTTCACGCCGACGACGGAAGCGGATCAGAAAGCGCTTGAGGAAAAGATGAAACGCCGGGAGTACAACCGGAATTATTATCACAACAAGCGCAAGCCGCAAAAGGCAAAGGCGAAGCCGGGAACAGCGGAGTGAGATCCGCCGCGGTCGCATTCTCAACAACAGAAAAACAGCATACAGGGCATTCTTGCTGCCGGTTCGATTTTATTAGGATCGGCTGTTTCTTTACCCTGCGTTCCAGCTTCGTGCCAACATGTCGCGAAGTTAAGACAGCATCGCAACTTCTGCCCAAGTGGGGCAGAAGTTGCTTAACGGGAGAATTGTGATCCAATGGGGCACAATTCCGGATTCGTATCGCACCGCAGAAATTCGCGCCAAGTTGGCACGAATTTCATGGGAATGGTAAGCGTCAAGCGTAGAGCCGTCTTGAAAAGCGCCACGAAGGATGGGAAACTGAATAGGGAGGCTCAAACAGTCCCATACAGTTTCTGAGACAAAATGGTACAGGAGGACGAGATGGCAGATGTAACGCTGCAGACACTGAATCAACAACAGCGGCTGCAAAAATGGATTCAACGCGTCGCAGATTGTCGAAGCAGCGGTATGCGAGTAGAAGCATGGTGCTTTGCAAACGGCGTTGCACGAAATACATATTATCGCTGGCAGCGAATCGTGTTCGACTTTTTAGCCAATCAGAACAAGCCCATGCCGGAATTGAAAAAACGTGAGCAGTCATCGCCGACCTTCGCTGCCCTGCCGGAACCGCCTGCATACAGCCGCTCCGGCGCTGCCGCTGCAACGATCCATCTTGCCGATTACAGCATCGACATCTACGACGGCACTTCGGAAGAAACGCTGCAAACCATCCTGCGGGTACTGCGCCATGCTGAATGATTTTACCGGTGCGGATAAGGTATATATCGCTTGTGGGTATACGGACCTAAGGAAAGGGATCGACGGTCTGGCAAGTCTAGTACAGCAATCGTTCCAACTCGACCCGTTTACCAATACGTTGTTCCTGTTCTGCGGAAGACAGCGGGATCGCGTAAAGGGACTGTACTGGGAAGGCGATGGGTTCGTTCTCGTGTATAAACGACTGGAGCAGGGAATCTATCAATGGCCGAGGACAGTACAGGAAGTTATGTCAATTACCCCGCAGCAGTACCGTTGGCTCATGGAGGGGCTGAAAATCGAGCAGCCCAAAGCCCATAAACCGGTAAGGGGAATCCGTATGATTTAGTGTGAAAAAGCCCTGATTTACTGGACTTTTCGGCATTTTCATGGTATAATAACAGCATGAAAAGCGAACAACACCGATACCGTAACCATTTCCCGATCCGAATATGAGGATCTGCAGGAGATGAAGAAGCAGTATCAGTGGGTCATGGAGCAGCTTCGCGTGAACCGGAAAAAGGTCTTCGGCTCCTCCTCCGAGAAAGCTGCGGAAGGCGTATATGAACAGCTCTCCCTGCTGTTCAATGAAACGGAAGCTATCGCACAGGAAGAAAGCATCTCTAAGATCGCGGATATTCCTGTGCGTTCGTATACCCGTAAACGGAAGACCGGCAGCGTACATGATATTCTTCCGAGAGATGCAGAGGTCGTGGAAATAACGCATGAGCTTTCAGAAGAGGAACGTATCTGCCCGGAATGTGGCTCAATCATGGAGTCGATCGGAAAGGAAGTCGTCGAGAAAGTCGTGCTGGTTCCTGCAAAAGCGGTTCTGCAGCGGGATATTTATTATACCTACGCCTGTAAGCAATGCACAGCTGAGCCGACGCCGATCAAAGAGACGCCGAAGGAGCCGGCGTTGATCCCGGGGAGTTATGCTTCCGCCGAAGCCGTGGCACAGATTGCGGTACAGAAGTTCGTCATGGGTGTTCCGTTGTACCGGCAGGAACAGGCGTGGAACCGACAGAACGTACTGCTTTCCCGACAGACCATGTCGAACTGGTTATTACGGTGTACGGAGGACTGGTTATCTCCCATATATGAGGAACTGCACAAGCGGCTGTTACAGCATGATCTATTACATGCGGATGAAACGGAATTACAGGTGCTGCATGAGGATGGCAAGACACCGCAGAGTAAAAGTTATATGTGGCTGTACCGTACAAGCGGAGACGCCGACCATCCGATCATCCTGTATGAATACTGTCCTTCCCGCGGGCAGGAATATCCGAAGCGATTCCTGAACGGTTTCCATGGCTATCTGCAAACGGATGGATATTCCGGATATAACGGAATCCTTGATATTCGCCATGTCGGGTGTTGGGCACATGCAAGGCGAAAGTTCGAGGAGGCCCGACAAGCGGTACCGAAAGGGGAACAGCCGACGACAGCCGAGCAAGGCGTCGCCTATTGCACAAAGCTATTCCAATTGGAGGAGCAATTCAAAGACCTCTCACCTAAGGAACGGAAACAGAAGCGTCTGGAACAGGAGAAGCCGATTCTGGACGCGCTGTTGGTATGGGCGAAAACACGGAATGCTGCACCGAAGTCGAAGCTCGGCATTGCCTTACACTATCTTCTGAACCAATGGGATTCTTTGACAGAATACTTAAAGGACGGAAGGATCGAGTTGAGCAACAACCGCGCGGAACGGAGCATTAAGCCGTTTGTGATCTCCCGAAAGAACTTCCTCTTTGCGAACACGCCGTCCGGGGCGCAGAGCAGCGCGATCCTGTTCAGTCTGATCGAGACGGCGAAGGAGAACGGGCTTGATCCATACCGGTATCTTGTCTGGGTGCTGCAGGAAGCGCCGAAGCGCTTTACCACCGATAGAGCTTGGGCGATGTCCTTGCTGCCACAGTTTGCGCCGATAACCTGCACGGCTCATCCGGCAGAAGCACCGACGAACAACTGAATACACGTTGATCACCGACAGGGCTGCGAAAGCGGTCCTGTTTTTGTATGACTGTTTGACGCTTACATAGCATAGGCAGATGAACAGCGCCTCGCAGGGAACAATCCTTGCGGGGCGTTTTGTATGCTGAATGCTCTTTTCTATAGCGTACGGCGAGCTGCAGAAATTGTGATCCACTTGATCACAATTACCATTTGGCAGCGAGATGACAGCAGGGAGAGATCTCTGCTGCCATTTTCAGTTGATCTGGCAGCACGGGCTGGTGACGTCAAAAACGGTCGAAAATGACGGCACGGCAAATTACCGAGATACGAATGCCGTCAAAACCAAGCATTTTTGACCCCTTGTTTTCTATCTTTCCAGCCAACAGTTGGATCGGATGGTGCGACTTGTCGCACCACTTTTTCTTTCGGGCGGTTGAGTGGTGCGAGTATTCGCACCACTTTGGAGAGACAGACGCACGGTGCCAAATCGAGTTGAATCCGGTGCCTTTTCAGTTTTGTACGGAAAGGCACGATGCCGAAGCGGTGCCATCCAGCAAAACAGATATTGTAGCTAAAATCACAATGGTTTTAGCAGAAAGGAGCTTTTATGAACGAAACAGAACGCATCCAAGCACAGCACAGATTGGAGGAAGCGCAGGCGCGGGATCGGATCAAGGAACGCAAGGCACGAACCAGACGATTGATTCAGATCGGCACGATTGCAG
>CALFIV010000255.1 GCA_937877295.1 uncultured Clostridia bacterium | reverse complement strand
GCCGCAGTGCACGTCGTTCGTGAACAGAATGATCGTGTCGCCGGTCGGCTCTACGATGGGCTCTTCGGGCTCGTCTTCCGGAATTGCGAAGAACTGGAAGGTGTAGATCGCGGTGTTGCTGCCCATGCCGTAGACGGAGAAAGCACCGCCGTAGAACTCGATGTACTGCGCCTTTCCGCTATACTGCGCGGTATCGCACTTGATATAGTAGCCGCCCTCAACAGCCTCAAGCTGGAAGATGGTGTTTGCGCCGGCTTCTTCCACGAGCTGCACGTGCGTTCCGTCCGCCTCGAGGTACTTGCCGTCCTCCGTCTTGAAGGTATAGCGGGCGATCTCATCCTCGCCGACCTCCTTGCCGACGGTCAGCAGCACGGCTTCTTCGGGAACAGCCAGCACGCCGTCCGTAAGGACCGCGTCAGCCGCGACGAGCTCATGCTTCTTGTTGTTGTAGAAATAATCCTCGTCGGTCATGACCTTGCTGTCGGTCGGATAGTAGATCACAACTTCGTCGCCGTCCTCGATCTCGGCTTTCAGAACCATGGCCGTCGTTTCGGCAACGGGTTCGGGATCAACCGGTTCGGGATCGGGATCAACGGGATCGGTGGAATCGCCGTCCAATTTGTACAACGCCGGAACGTTATACTGCGAGTTGGTAGCATTCGACGGTTTGTAATACCTGAACCATGTGGTGCCAGAGGTATTGAAAAGAAGCTGCTTTTCGTTTGACTGAATGGTGGCAACACCGTCACTGATTGAGATGGTGTTTACCTCAGCGGTATCCGTGAAAACAACCGTGTTGCTGCCTGCGCTGCCGCTGATGTACTTGGATGCACTATTCAGAATAGAATAACCGCCCTCAACAGCTTTGATGACGACCTGTGCCGCAGCATAATCACCGCTGATTTTTCCGCCTGCAATCGTGACGGCAACGGTATTGGCTGCTGCGTTGCTGGTCGGATCCATAGCAACATTGCTGGCTTCCGCCACCAACAGGTAGGACCCGTCAGTCAGATCGGACGCACTGGTAATCTTGGTGTAGGTTGCCGCCGCATCTTCCGCGACAGCGCTGCTGAGCTTGCTGAACGGAATCAGAACAAGCATCATCAGGACTGCCATGACCAGAGAAATGGTTTTTCTCATGTTTCGTTTCTTCCTCCTTGCTGTTTTGAACGTGAACGGGCATATATCAAAAGATATATCTCCACAGTTCTATACGCAATCATTATAAAGGAAACCGTATCAAATAGCAAGTACCGCATTCCAAAAATATGAAGAAAAAATGAACTGGATGTGTATGCGTACGGACTCGTTTCAGACAACCGTCGCACAAAAGAAGGGGAAGAGCGAAAGGCTCTCCCCCTAAATGTTGTGCAAACGATCAAAATGGGCGTCAACAGCCGCGCCGCAGCCGGCAGCGCTCAGAACAGACCGGTGATATTGCCGTTTTCATCAACGTCGATGTTCTCCGCGGCAGGGTGTTTCGGCAGTCCCGGCATCGTCATAATCGATCCGGTCAGCGCGATGACGAAGCCTGCGCCGGCGGCTACGCGCAGCTTCTTGACCGTCACGCTGAAGTCGGTCGGCGCGTTGCGCTTTTTGGCGTCGTCCGAAAAGCTGTATTGCGTCTTCGCCACACAGACGGGCATCGCGTCGCAGCCGAGCGCTTTGAGCCGCTTGAGCTCCTCCTGCGCGGATTCCGTAAATGTGACGCCGTTCGCGTGATACACGCGCCTTGCGATTGTTTCGAGCTTTTCCTCAATCGTCGCGCCAAGCTCGTAGCTCGGACGGTAGCTGTTCGGCTGTTCGCAAAGCTGCATCACTTTTTCCGCAAGATCAAGGCCGCCTTCGCCGCCCTTGGCCCAGACCTCGGACAGCGAAACGGGCAGATTGCGCGCTTCGCAAGCATCAAGGAGCGCTGCGATTTCCGCCTCGGTATCGGACGGGAAACGGTTGATTGCCACAACGCAGGGAAGCCCGAACACGCTGCGCAGGTTGTCCGCATGGCGGAACAGATTGTCCATGCCCGACAGCAGCGCATCAACGTTCTCGGTCGTGAGCTCTTCCTTTTCCATACCGCCGTGGTATTTCAGCGCGCGAATCGTCGCGACCAGAACGACGGCGGACGGGCGAAGGTTTGCCATGCGGCATTTGATGTCGAGGAACTTTTCTGCGCCGAGGTCCGCACCGAAGCCGGCTTCGGTGATCGTGTAGTCGCCGAGCTTCAGCGCAAGCTTAGTTGCGATCACGCTGTTGCAGCCGTGCGCGATATTGGCGAACGGGCCGCCGTGGATCAGCACCGGCGTATGCTCGAGCGTCTGTACGAGGTTCGGACGGATCGCGTCCTTCAGAAGGGCGGCCATCGCGCCGTGCGCCTTGAGGTCCTTTGCTGTGATCGGACGGTCGTCCGCTGTGTAGCCCACGATGATGCGGCCGAGCCGTTCCTTGAGATCCTTAAGGCCGGAAGCAAGGCAGAGGATCGCCATGACCTCGCTCGCGACGGTGATATCATAGCCATCGTCGCGCGGGACGCCGTTTGCCTTACCGCCTAAGCCCACCGTAACTTTGCGGAGCGCGCGGTCGTTCATATCGACGCAGCGCTTCCAACTGATCTTATCGAGCGCAAAGCCGAGCTCATTGCCCTGATGAATGTGGTTGTCGATCATCGCCGCGAGCAGATTGTTCGCCGCGCCGATTGCGTGAAAATCACCTGTGAAATGCAGGTTGATGTCCTCCATCGGAACGACCTGCGAGAAGCCGCCGCCGGCTGCGCCGCCCTTGATGCCGAACACTGGGCCGAGACTCGGCTCGCGCAAAGCGACGGTGACGCGTTTGCCGAGACGGTGGAAAGCGTCGGCGAGACCGATCGTTGTGGTCGTCTTGCCCTCTCCGGCGGGTGTCGGGGTGATGGCGGTAACAAGGATCAGTTTGCCGTCCCTGCCCTCAATGCGGGTCGGGTCGATCTTAGCTTTGGTCCTGCCGTACGGCTCGATGGCGTCCTCGGGGATGCCGAGTTCTTTCGCAATTTCGGTGACGGGCAGCAGCGTTGCGCGCTGTGCAATTTGAATATCGGTCAGCATAAAAACCTCCTGTACATCTAAATATGAATCATACCACAGTGCACGGGTTCTGTAAAGCTTCCGGACGAGAAAAAAGAGTCGGGCGGAATAG
>CALFIV010000254.1 GCA_937877295.1 uncultured Clostridia bacterium | reverse complement strand
ATTACACACAGCTGAAGCCCGCGGAATCGGCAGAGCCGGCGTTTTTGCCGTTTTCGGATGAGGAAACGGAACAGCTTTTGCGGAAGGTGCTTCTTGCGCAGGCGAACGGACAGTCGGTGCGTGCCTGCACGCTGGAGATGGCGGACGGCGATACGCGCCGGATGCTGCGCTATCAGAACAAATACCGGGCGCTTTTGAAAGCGCAGCCTGAAAAGGTGAGCGCCGTGCGCAGCGCGCTGACCAGACAGGGATACGCCGTACCCGATCCGTTTTATCGCGATCCGAACGCGCCGCACGTCGGACGTCCGCCGAAAAGCTCGCGCGAGTTTGAAGCGCATCTTCGTGCGCTGCTTGACGCGCTCTACCGCAATGTGCTTGCATTGACGCAGGGAGAAAACGCCGGCTGAAGCAGCCAAAGACACAAGAGTCGCAAACGCGGCTCTTCTTTTTATATTGAAATTTTTGTCGGATAGCGATATAATAAACGTTGAGGTTAACCGTATGACAATTTTGATCATCATCTTGTTTTTGAGCGCGTGCGCAAGCGCGCTGCTGTCGTGGGCGTTCGGCCTTTGCGCCGCATGGTGGTTTGCCCTGCGCGCGCTGCTGCTGTTTGCCGGCGCGTTTGTCGTGCTGACGCTGCTGTTCTTCTTCGGCCTGCTTCTGTGGTCGTTTTGTATCGACAAGAAAAAGCCCGTCACGCGCGTGCACCACGGCTACCGTTGGATGATCGCGGAGGTCATGCGCTTCATTCTGCTGCTCGGCCGCGTACGCGTGCATGCGGAAGGCGTCGAGCAGGTTGACCGCACCAAGCCG
The DNA here is from genome assembly GCA_937877295.1 of uncultured Clostridia bacterium. Next base: position 4,574 of record CALFIV010000254.1, on the reverse strand, counting down.
TTTCTGCTGGTGGCAAACCACAAGTCCAATTTCGATCCGTTTGCGGCGGTGCAGGCGTTCAAGGGCACGGAGCTTGTCTATATCTGCAAGCCCTCGATCTTCAAGATCCCGCTTGCCGGCAGCTTTGCGCACATGAGCGGCTTCCTTTCGCTCAACCGTGAGGATAACCGCGAGGGCTTCAAAACGATCATGCGCGCCATCGAAATCCTGAAAGACGAGCAGACCTCGGTCGCCGTCTATCCGGAAGGCACGCGCAACAAGACTGACGCGACGCTTCTGCCGTTTCGCGCAGGCGCGTTCTCCATGGCAAAGCGCGCAAACGCGCCGATCGTCGTTGCGGTCACCGAGCATACCGAGGACGTTGCGCACCGATTCCTGCTCAGGCATACGGACGTCACCTTCAAGGTGCTCGACGTTATTCCCTGCGAACAGATTGCAAATTTGCGGACCACCGAGATCTCCGATACGGTGCATGCGCAGATGGAAGCATATATCAATCGAAATGAAAGGAAGTAACTATGGCATTCTACGTACTGTACAATCCCCAGGCGGGCAACGGCCGCGGTGAAGAGACTGCGAACAAGCTCAAGGCGCTGTATCCGAACGAGGAACTGTTTTTCCGCAACGTCACCGAGATGGGCAATCTTCCGGCATTTCTGGATGCGCTTGCAAAGGACGACCGCGTCATTCTCTGCGGCGGCGACGGCACGCTGAACCACTTTGTCAATGATCTGGACGGCTATCAGCCCCAAAACGAGATTCTGTTCTATGCTGCTGGAAGCGGCAACGATTTCATGAACGATCTTCAAAAGCCCGCGGACGCCGAACCGTTTGCAATCAACGAATACCTTGTCAACCTGCCGACGGTCACCGTGAACGGCAGAACGTACCGTTTCATCAACGGCGTCGGCTTCGGCATCGACGGATACTGCTGCGAGGTCGGCGACGAGCTGCGCGCAACGACCGACAAGCCGATCAACTACACCGGCATTGCCATCAAGGGGCTGCTGTTCCATTATAAACCCTGCGAAGCGACGGTCACGGTCGACGGCAAGAGCGAAACCTTCAAACGTGTCTGGCTTGCGCCGACGATGTTCGGCCGCTACTACGGCGGCGGCATGATCCCCACCCCGGAGCAGGACCGCAAAAAACCCGATACCGTTTCCACGCTTGTCTACCACAACTGCGGCAAGCTCAAAGCGCTGATCGTCTTCCCCTCCATCTTCAAGGGCGAACACGTCAAGCATACCGAGATGATCAAGGTCTTCTCCGGCCGCGAAGTGACGGTCACATTCAGTAAGCCCGCCGCGCTGCAGATCGACGGCGAGACGATCAAGAACGTGACGACCTACACCGTAAAGGCCGCCAAATAAAGGTTGCCGATCACGGCGAGGCATTCAGGGAAGCCACCGTGAAGAAAGGGCGAGGATGCGCCCTTTCTCTTTTTTACCGCAAATTTTCCGATGATTTCCCGTCCTTCGCTCGCCGGCTTCCGATCCCGTCCTCAACAGTCTGTCCGGGCCTTGCAGATGCGAATCTGCTCCGCAAGAGCATACAAGAGCGCGGCGTTGCCCGGCGTGCCGGATCCGGTACAGATTACAGGTCGTTCGGCGTCTTCCCGCTGCCATGCCGTGCGGACGGCGTCACGTACGGCGTGCTCAATGCCGCTGCCGCTTTGACAATAGATTGCACCGATCGCCGGATACAGTTCCTCCGTCATTTTGAGATGGCGGTTGCGGTCGCTGTCCGCAATGAGTCTTGCGCCGTCGCGCAGGATGTCGAAGCCTGTCGTGTGCGGCGTAACACCGAGCTGAAACAGAAGCTCTCCTGCTTGCCGGTGCGCGTCCCGAATGCGCCGTGCCGATGCGTACGCCGCAAAGCGGTATTGTTCCATATTTCCCCCTTGTTCCCCTTCGCCTCTACGATACGCGCAGCCACGCGCGGAAACAAGTGGGTGGATTTGACGGGTGTCGGCGCATTTGTAACGATTCCGTGAACGAAAAAACTGCCCGCAGGCAGTTTCCGTCAGATCGCAATCCCGTTTCGCCCGGTCGGCGGTTTTGGGCCGTTCCGGTCGGGCTGTACGGTCAGAATAAGCCCGTCCGCGCCAAGCTTCTTTGCCTCGACCAGCGCAAGCCGCGCGCGGCTGCGCGTCAGCAAAAGCTCCGTTCTTTTGGGTGCAAGCCGGTTTGCATCGAGTGTCCGAAAGAGTGCTGCAAGCCGCTCTGCAGGATAGCACAGCGTCAGCGTGCCGCCGTTGTTCAGCAGCAGAAACGCCGCTTTACACCAGCGGTCCAAAAGCTGCCCGTCCGCATGCCGCGCCAGCGCACGCCGGCCTTCGTCGCCCTGCGTAAAGTACGGCGGATTCATGAGTACACGCGTGAACGTGCCGTGGCCGAACGTGTCCGGTGCTTCTTCGACCGGCAGCACACGGAAGTCGATCGACTGACCGTTTTGCGCGGCGCTTTTTCTTGCGAGCGCGATCTGCGCCGCATCCGTATCGATCCCCGTAAACCTTCCGCCGTACAGTGCCTGCGCATAGAGACACAGCACGCCGTTTCCCGTGCCGAGATCCATCACGGCGTCGTTTTCCCTCATGCGCAGAAAGTGTGCGAGCCGAACCGAATCCTCCGTAAAGCAGCCGAGCGCTGCGTCCTGCCAGATCCCGGTCGTTTCACCGATCAGCCATTCCCAGCGTTCCATCGCTATTCCTCCGGCGTCAGGTCGAGCACCGCATCATTCGGGTCGGCCGTCTCCTGCGTGATCTTCGGCAATCCCTCCGAGCCGTACACCATGATCTCCACATCCCGGTAAAAATGATGCAGAATCTCCTCGTAGGTAGAACCGTGCTTCGCCATGCCGTTCGCCCCGTTTTGCGAGAGTCCCACGCCGTGTCCGTAACCCTTGGTATGGAAGACGATCCCGTCGTTCGACCATGTGATCGTGAACATTGCGCTGCGCAGATCGAAAAGGCTTCGCGCCTGCTTGCCGGTGATCTCCGTCTTGCCGAGACGCAGCTTTTCCACGCGCCCGCTCAAAAAGGTGGATTTGATCTCAATCTCGTTCTTTGCGTTGTCTTCGGTGACGCCGCTTTCCGGATACTTTGCTGCAATCAGCTCCACGAGTCTGGAGATCCCGATCTCCACATCTTCGGCACGGTCCGGATCTTCATACGGGCTTTCGACGCCGCGCAGATACGGAAGCGCATTGGCATAGACGTTTTCCGAATCCTCGGTGCGACCGCCGGACGCCGCATGGTAGAGCGCGTCGCACAGCTTGCCCTTGTAGGTGATGACCTCGCCCGCCGTATGCATGACAGCTTCGGCGATGCGGTTGTAGTTGGACGCATAGGCGTCGCCCCACCGCTCCTGCATCCGCGCATGGGTCATGAACGCCTGACAGCACGAGCTGTTGGTACAGACGTCCGCTTCTGGATTGGAATGGCAGCCGCCGTGCGCCATGCTGTAGAGCGTGTAGGTGCGTGAAGCGACCGCCTGCGCTTTGAGCGCTTCGAGATCGTACGCAACCGGCATTTCCGCCGATACGACGCCGACGATGTATTCCTCCAGATTCATCGTGATCAGCTTGTCCGCCCGATGATCGTAGACAAGGATGTCCGTCGTCGTTTCGTCCCAGTCAAAATACGCATACAGATCGAGCAGGGTCGGCGAGGGCGTGCGAATCGGCTCCTGCGTGGCGGTCTCGGTCTCTCCCGCCTTGTTGTCGCACGCGGGCGTCAGGATCGCGCGGAGGAACAGGAACAGCACGATCAAAAGCGCCAGCAGCAGTGCGAGCATCCATATGAGCCGGATTCGATTGATCTTCCATGTCGTCTTCTTCATGGTTCATAGTATAGCGGTTTTGCACGGAAAATACCAGCTATTTTTGGTCGTACCCAAAAGTGTACTTTTCGTTGCAATCCGCGTCTTTGCCGTGCTATAATACGAGTATGAATATCCGTTTTTCGCCGGATGCGGCGCGGCGCGAAATGACGCCGGTTGACAATCAGTTTTTTCTGCACTACATGCCCGATGCGGACGGCATGTTTGTGAAGGTATACCTCTACGGGCTGATGCAATGCTATCATTTGTCCCTGAACGACGCCGATCTCGGCGAAGCTCTGGGGCTCAATGAATCGCAGGTGCGCTGTGCGTTCGTCTACTGGCAGGCGAAGGGCCTAGTGCGCATTCTCGGGGACGATCCGCTTTCGGTGGAGTACCTTTTGACCGAACAGCCCGCCGTGACCGGCACGACGCCGCAGAAGTATCGCCGTTTCATCGAATCCGTACACGCGCTGCTTGCGCCGCGCACGCTGGAGCTTCGTGAAATGAAGGCGATGTATGACTGCATCGAGCTCTATGGACTTGAAGAGGGCGCTGTGCTGGCGCTCGTCTCCTATTGTATCGAACAAAAGGGCAAGCGCGTTTCGACCAACTATATGCTTTCCGTCGCGCAGACATGGAGCGAGGCGGATATCAGGACGCAGGCCGCGGCCGAGGCGTATGTTGCCGATTACCGGATGCAGAAGCACGGCGCTTCTGAGGTGCTGCGCCGCTGGAATCAGGTTCGCCCGC
>CALFIV010000253.1 GCA_937877295.1 uncultured Clostridia bacterium | reverse complement strand
GACGCTCTTCCGATCTCGGGTTTGTCGCGGCGCTTCTGCTGCTCGCATTCGGGCTGCTGATTTGCGAACGCGGCGCAAAGCGCTTTACGCTCGGCGCGGGCATCCTCTGGGGAGCAGGCATTTTCGGCGGCGTGCTGCTGTTCTTCGGCGCATGGGCGATCATGAACTTCCAGAGCTTTTGGACGGTGTTCCACTTCATCATTTTCCCGAACTCTCTGTTCCAATATCTGGCTGCCGGCGCGACGCCCGAGGCGCTCAATTCGCTCAACTGGATGCTGTCGAGCGACAGCATCATGGTCAACATGCTGATGCCGATCTTCCCGCCGCTGGTGCTGCGCTGCGCCGTGATCGTGATCGCGGAGATTGCCGCCGTGCTGGTGATCGGGCTTTTGATCCGTCTGATCGGAACGAAGCGTACGCCCGCGCCGATGGCGGACATCGTTACCGTGGAGCGCGACGTGAATGAACCGGTCGCCATCGACGGACCGGATCTGGTGCTTTCGCATCAGCTGCGCAACGCGCCGGTCAGCAAGCGTGAAGAAATGAAGCAGCGCGCCAAAAACGGCGAGCCGCTGTTCGACGAACCGAAACAGACGTCCGAGCCGGAGTCACAGCCCGAGATCGTGCTGCGCGGCAGCGAACCGGAAGAGCCGGCCGCACCGGAGGGCGAACCCGCTCCCGAAGTCGATGCGGAAGAACAACCGCCGCAAGCGCCGGAAGCGTCTGAAGAACCGAACGAAAAGGAAGAGCAGCCGGAATGAACTATACGGAGCTTGCGGCCCGAAAGCAGGCCGCTTTGATCGCCGCGGGACACGCTACGGTCCTTGCGATCGAGACCTCATGCGACGAGACCTCCTGCGCGATTGTGCGCGACGGGCGTGATGTGCTCAGCAATGTGGTCCACACCCAGATTCCGCTGCACCGCAAATACGGCGGCGTCGTACCGGAAATCGCGAGCCGTAACCATGTGGAGCGCATCGGCGCGGTCGTCGAAAAGGCGCTGACCGACGCAGGCATGGCGCTCAAAGACGTCGACGCGGTCGCCGTCACCTGCGGACCGGGTCTGGTCGGGGCGCTGCTCGTGGGCGTCAGCTACGCGAAGGGCCTTGCGCTGTCGCACAACCTGCCGCTTGTCGGTACAAACCACATCCTCGGGCATATCGCCGCAAACTATCTGACGTTTCCCGATCTTGAGCCGCCGTTCACCTGTCTGATCGCTTCGGGCGGACACAGCCATATCGTACGGGTCGAGGATTACGACCGCTGCACGCTGATCGGCCGCACGCGCGACGATGCGGCGGGCGAGGCGTTTGACAAGGTGGCGCGCGTTCTGGGGCTCTGCTACCCCAGATCGGAAGAGCAC
>CALFIV010000252.1 GCA_937877295.1 uncultured Clostridia bacterium | reverse complement strand
CGTAAACGCAAGCCGGAACGCAAGCGCGAACGGGCGTGGGTATCGGGCAAGGTGCGCCCAGCAGCAAAGCAATTTCAAGCGACGCGCAAGCGCCGCTTTTTTGAATCCTTTGAGTTCCCCGTTTTCGTAAGCGGGGTTCTCAAAAGGTTCAAAACGAACCGAAATAAAGAAAGGAAGGTAACTCTCTTATGGCAGAAAAGACCATCAAGAACGCAATCGAGCTGCGTACCGAGCTCGAACACAACGTCGCAGTCCTCAATGAGGCAATCTCCAACAAAGCGTCCATCGACGCTGTAAACAAGGCAATCGAAGAAGCGGAATCCAAGTGCGCGGAACTCAACAACGAACTGCGGCTCGAAAAGTATTCCGCCGTCAGAACCGACGAGAACCCCATGCGCAAGGCGATCCTTGATCTGGTGTACCCGCAGGTCAAAGTCAAGCGGCTCGTCGACAAGAAGACGAACGCAGTCTCCTATGAGGTCAACGACGCCGAATCCTACATCGACCTCATCGAACTCGAAAACTTCTGCGGATCTCAGATCGGTCACACTCCGGGCTGGCGTTATAAGCCGGAAGACCTCGCAAGATTCCTCGCTGCAAAAGCGACGAAAGAGCTCGGCGGCGATTGGAAGGATCTGATCGCGAATTTCAAGATGAGCAAGCAGGCGGAACGAACTCAGATCGCAGATCCGACGTCGGGCGCACAGCTCACGAAACGTTTGCAGGAAGTCGTCGATGCGATCTACTTCATCGACAACGGAAGCGGACTCAACACCTATAAGGTCACAAGCAAGGACATCGCGTTCCTCCAGCTCGTATCCTGCAAGAAGGGTCGCAAGCCGCTCACCGTTACCATGCCGCAGGGGAAAACGGTTTTGAATCTGGTTATGCAGGCGATCAACCGCATCATGACGGACGGGAGCTACGAATCCCTCTACAAGCGCAACGAGGACAAGTGAACGAAAGCGGGAGCGAATCCCGCTATGGACGCAAGTGCAAGCCTCCACGCGGCGCGTCTGGGTAACGCTGATTGCACGCCAAAGAAATCAATCCAAAAGGAGAAGGAGTTTGGCTATGGCGTATGCTGAAATGAAAAACGAATCCGCAAGGGAAATCGCTCGCAAGTGCACCTTCGAGGAAATCATTGCGGGACTGCGCAAGGCGCAAGAGGAACTCGCCGGTCACGAAAGAGAGTGGTGCGGCATGATCGGAACCGAATGGGAAGTGGCGGAACGCAACGAACGCCGCGCGATGTTGCGCAAGCTTTTGAAAGCGTATCAGCGCAAGGCGGCAGACGTTTTCGCTTCGATTGCGGCGTAAGAACGAAATGGGGTTGCAAAAGCGACTCCATTGTGGTAAAGTGTAATTGGCTGACTGGCAGCCGTCGCGAAAGCGAAAATGATTGCGGATCGTGTTGCCGTGCGATTCGTAACCACTATCCCGGCTTTGTGTGTGCCAACGGGATCGGTTCCGGCGCTCCGAGTAAAAGCGCCAAATCAAAACGAAACGAGGTGGAACGTGGGCGACGTAATCGAATTTAATCCGGATTACTTTTCAGATCTGGAAATGCTAATCCGAAGATATCGCGAGCTTGTCGCGAAGTACGGAGAGCCAATGCGACTCTATGTGCCAAACGAAAAGCGGATGGATGAAATGAATAGAGCCGCCTCTTACATTCGACAGATGATCGAGCAGTGTCATGGTGATGTTGATGTTGAAATTGGACTGGACGAAGATGTGCGTGACATGGGATTTATCGACATGCGAACCGCATATCTTCCGCTCGGGAAAGACGAAATCGAACTGCTTCACCGCGCTGAGGAGCTTGCGGATGCGTTGGATGTGTGCGTAACGGACGATGAGCGCATCAGTTATGAATTGGCATTTCATAACGTCATGACGCTGAAGAATCCAAAGAAGTAACAGAAATGCGCATAAGACTGGCAAAGAAGAACGGATTTCGATTCGTAAGGCACGGCGCTGATCACGATGCATGGAAGCGCGGCAACGAACTGCTGATAATTCCGAGACACACCGAGATCAACGAAATGCTTGCAAAAGCCATCATCAAACAGCACGGGTTGAAATAAGACCCGTGCGAAAGGAGTACAAAATGAAAATCGTTTATCCCGTTGTATTCAAGACCGA
>CALFIV010000251.1 GCA_937877295.1 uncultured Clostridia bacterium | reverse complement strand
ACCGTCATTGTGCCGGTCACAACGATCGCGCCGTCGCGGCAGGCAGCCTCGCGTACGGTCGCTTCGCTCTCATGTGAAAGCACGCGCTCCAGACTCTTTCCCTGCGGCAGCGGGATCGCGCTCTCCATCTGCGCCTGCGCCGTCGCTTCGCCGAACAGCGTTTCCGCCGCCAGTGTGATTTTTCGTATTTCCATGTCGAACACTCCTTTTTGCATCGTTGCTAAAGCGTATGCGCGTTTCGTCCGAATATTGCGTTTTTACTTGTGTTTTACCGCGGTTTACGCTATACTGTAGTCGAAAAAGAATCTGCGGGGGAACGTTTATGGATACCAAACTGCGCTACACGCTGATGCTGCGCGTGTACGGCGAAGAGAAGATTTTCGGGCCGGGCATCGCAGAGCTTTTGGAGCACATCGACGAGCTGCACTCGCTGCGCAAGGCGACGATGGCGATGGGCATGGCCTATTCGAAGGCATGGAGCATTGTGAAAAACGCCGAAAACGCGCTCGGTTTTCCGCTGCTCGAATCCACCGTCGGCGGCAGGGGCGGCGGCCATGCCGAGCTGACGGAACGCGGACGGCGGTTTCTCATGGCGTACCGACAGTTTGAAACGGTCGTTCACAACTATGCGGACGAGATTTTCGAGGAGCTGTTCGGCGCGGAATCCTGACGGCGTCCGAAACACCGTATGATACGCTGCAACCTTTTCCCATCCTGTGCGGTATTCTGATTGAACAAGCAAATGAAGGAGGATTTTTCCATGAAACGCACCGTTCTTATCATTCTCTCCCTGCTGCTGGTCGCCGCGGCGTTCGGCTGCTCGAGCAAGGGCGCGGCCTCTCCGCAGTCGTACTACAACGGTTACGCTATGTCCGATACCGCTTCCTACGAAGAAGCGTATATCGAATCCCCCGCCGAGGCGGAGCTTGCGTTCGGGGACAACGGCACGGTCACGGCAAGCGCCGCGCTGCCCGCAAGCCGCAAGATCATCCGCAACGCCGATCTCCAAGTGCAGACGCTCGAGTTCGACGCATTCCTGCAGAAGCTGAACGATCAGATCGTCGCGTACGGCGGCTTTGTGGAATCGAGCAGCATCGGCGGCCGGACCTATTACAACCAGTCCAAGCTGCGCAGCGCATACATCGTCGCGCGCGTTCCGGCCAATCAGCTCGACGCGTTTCTCAACACCGTGGACGGTCTCGGCAACGTGACCTCGAAGAGCACGGGCATGCGCGACGTCACGACCAACTACATCGATTCCGAAAAGCATCTCGAAGCGCTGCGCGCCGAGCAGGAAGCGCTGCTGGAGATCCTGAAATCCGCGACGACCGTCGAGGACATCATCACGGTGCAGGACCGCTTGAGCTACGTCCGCTATGAGATCGAATCGTACGAGTCGATCCTCAGAAGCTACGACGATCAGATCGATCTCTCCTCCGTTACCCTGAACATCAACGAGGTCGAGCGTGAGACGATCGTCGAGCCGGAAACCTTCGGACAGGAGGTCAGCCGCCGCTTCAGGGAAAGCCTCGAGGACGTCGGTACATTCTTCCGCGACCTTTCGGCGTGGCTGATCGGCAACGCGCCGCAGATCGTCGTGTTCTTCGTGTTCAACGGCGTGATCGCGCTGATCATCATCCTCTCGATCAAAGGCGGCATCAAGCGCCGTGCAAAGCGCCGCGCCGCAAAGCTCGCCCAGCAGCAGAAGCAGGCGTAATCCCCCTCATCACCGCCTGCGGCGGAGCTTCCCCACCCAAGGGGGAAGCCTTTGGATCCGCGCGACGAAAGCCTTCCCCTCCTATGGGGAGGGTGTCTGCGTCGGCAGACGGATGAGGTCGTCAGCATTTCCAATCTCCGCTCTGCGCGGAGATTTTTTCTGTTCCCGAAAATTTCCCGCAACATTTTTGAACGTTGATCCGTCTAATAGGCAGATGATCATCCGAAAGGACTGTATGCCGGCATGAACAAGAACCGAACCGACGCGTGGTTCGCCCGCGAAATCGAGGCGATCCAGCCGACGATGTTCCGGATCGCCTTTGCGATCCTCAGAAACCGCGCCGACTGCGAGGCGCCGCGCAAAACGCGGTGCTGAAGGCGTACCTCAATCTCCCCACCCTGCAAAACCGCAGACTGTTCCGCACGTGGCTTGTGCGCATTCTGAAAAACGAATGCTTTGATCTGCTGCGGCAGCGGCGGCCGCTCGTCGACCTCGACAAAGCCGAGATCGGCTATGAGATGGACGTCCCCGATCCGGACCTGAACCGCGCGTTTGACGCGCTCTCGCCCGACGAGCGGCTGACGATCACCCTCTTCTATTACGAAGGATTCAAGACCGCGGAGATTGCAAAGCTCACCGACGTGAGCGAAGGCACGGTACGAAGCCGCCTTTCCCGGGCACGCGCCGCATTGAAACAGCAATTATCGGAAAAGGAGCAACGCATATGAACGCCACGTTTGATACCCGTTTGAAAAACGGCCTGTTTCCCGAAATGCCCGCTTCCTTCTCGCGAAGCGTGCATACCGCTTTGAAAAAGGCGGGTGTGCAGCCAAAAGTCTCCCGGCCTTTCACGATTGCCGCCGCCGCGATCTCCGTTGCAGCCGTTGCCGCGTCCCTCGTGCTCGTGCTGGCAAGCGCGCGGAT
>CALFIV010000250.1 GCA_937877295.1 uncultured Clostridia bacterium | reverse complement strand
AACTTCCGCAAACGGAATGCGTCGGTACGTCTGGACAGCTACGAAGAGGGCAAGCATCGAATAGGAAAAGCCGAACGACAGGCCGAGGAGCATGGCTGTGACCGTCAGCGTGCCGAAGAGCCATCCGATACGCCCGGCGCTCTGCATGGCGTCGATGCGCTGCATGCCTTCCCCGATGCAAAGCAGCATCAGAAACGGCGAAAATGAGCGGAAGCACGCGCTCAAGCAATCGGAAAGCAGTTTTTTCAGCGCGCCGAGCGGCACGGGATACAGCCGCCATACGTGATACTGCGGAATGCCCAACAACAGTGCAGCCGCGACGGAGAGCAGCAGAACCGGCAGCAGAATGCGCGCCGTACGCAAAAGCGGCTCTGCACCGAGCATCGACAGCAGCGTCAGGCAAGGAAGCAGATACAGTACGATACTCGTCTGCTTGGCCTCAACGAACACATATTGTGTAAGCGTCAGCAAAAATTGCTGCTGAGGCTGCATCGCCGCGAGAAACAGCGCAAGGATCAGCGGAACGGCAAGCGCCTTTCGGAAGCGTGATCCGAAAAACAGCGCAAGCAAATCGTGTCCGCCTTGCCGCCTGATCGCACGGACCAGGCATTCAAACAGCAGCAGAGAGAACAGCGAAGCGGCGGCATGCACAAGATAGGAGGCGTTCCCGTCCGAAAACAGTGCGCGATTGTCAAACGCAAAACAGCCGCTCGTGAAGGTGCAAATCCATACCGCCGCCGCATGCTCCTGACGGCCGGACGCGCCGATACGTAGCGCGCTCATACCGAGTTGCTCCAATCCGACGTGCGCGCTTCGGAGCGGTATGCCGCGCGGTAGAACAGTCCGCCGCTGTGTTTTGCAACCGGCGCGAACGGCGTGAGAAACGGCACGCCGAACGATTTGTGATTTGCGAGCACCGCCGTCATGCTCAGCGCTGCGGCGGCGACACCCAAAAGCCCGCCTGCCGTCGCGGCGAGACATAGTCCGATGCGGTAATAGGAGATCGAAACCTGCGCGCTGTAATCGGGAATCGCAAAGTTCCCGAGTCCCGACAGCGCGACGATGATCAAAACGACCGTCGAAACGATGTTTGCGCTCACAGCTGCCTGTCCTAACAGCAGACCGCCGATGATGCCGATCGCCTGCCCGATCGCGCCGGGCACGCGCAATCCCGCTTCCCGCACAAGCTGAAAGATCAAGAGCAGAAAGATCATTTCCACCCACAGCGGCAGAAAGACCATTGCGCGCGAGGCGATGACTGTCTCCAGGATCTCGCTCGACAGCTGCCCCGGATGGTGCAGCGCGAGTGCCAGAAAGTATCCGGGGAGAAACACCGAAATGAGTGCGCCGATTGCACGGATGCACCGCACGACCGTCCCGACGGGCTGCCGAAGATCCGCGTCCTCCCCGCTTTCCAGAATGGACGAAAGCGTGATGGGCAACACACCCGCGAACGGACAGCCCTCGATCAGAATCGCAAGCCGCCCGTCCAGGATAGCGTGCGCGGCGCGGTCCGGGCGCTCCGTTTTGAGCATTTGCGGCAGCGGCAGCCACGAGACATCCTCCATGAGCTGCTCCAGCTTACCGATGGAAAGCGTATCGTTGGTCGAAATGCCGTCAAGCCGCCGTTCGACCTCTTTGAGCAGAGACGGGTTGATCACGCCGTCAAGATATGCCAGTACAAGCTACGTGCGGTTCGTACCGCCCGCGTCGCGAAAGCGGCAGACAAAGTCGGGGCGTTTCAGAATGCGCCGCAAAAGTGTGACGTTGGTGCGGATATTTTCCGTAAACGCCTCCTTCGGGCCGAGAATCGTCATCTCGTTCTGAGGCTTTTCGACAGGCCGTGAGACGAACCCGCGCGTATCCGCGAGGATCGCAGATTTTTGTCCGTCCACAAGGATCGCGGTGCGGCCTTCGGCGACCGCCTGCACGATCTCGTCCCATTGTTCGGCGCGCTCCGTTTCGGACAAGTTCAGCACATTCTCCGTCAAATATAGGATCAGACGCTTTTCGGAGACGCTGTCAGGATCTGCATAATGACACGGCCGCAGGATCAGATCTCCGATCTTCGTATCGTCCGCCATGCCTTCCATGCAAACCGCCAGCGCATCGATCCGATTGCCGATTGCAAAGGCCTTGAGCTTGAGATCGGTGTTTTGTTCGCCGTGAAAGAACGCAAGCAGGCGCTTGCGATTCACCTCGAGCCGCCGATCGATCGTACCCTCGATGCGCTGCCGTTCTGCGTGCTGCGCGTTTTTGTGCGCAAAAAAGGACGGCGTCCCCTTGGACTCCGTCTCCTTCAGCTCGAACTGCCGATACGGCTCGTCGAATCGTATGAGGGTTCGGATCGCGTGCTTCATGCGCTTATCGTGCGCAAAAATACCATCCGCTATGCGTTATAAAGCGGTAAAATCGGTTGTGCGCACCGCGTGCAGCCCATCCGTTCCCGAGACCAGATAAATGCGCAGATTGTTGAGGTTTTCCCCCGCCACGGACAGTACGTAGTCGCGTTCGCCGAGCCGGATGCACAGTGTTTTGAGATTGTCCGCCGTCGCATCGATCTTTTTCGGCATAAAGCCCTCGCCGCCTTCGCGTTTGAACGCCGCTTCCTTGCGCGTCCAGAGCTTGCACAAGCCAACGTTTGTCGGCAGCGCTTCGACCATGGCCTTTTCCGCGTCGGACGCGATGTAATCGACAAGCTGCTGCCGGTAGCGCGGATCGTCCAACGGCTCAATATCGACGCCGACCGGACGCTTGGAGACGGCGGCGCACACAGCGCCTCTGCAATGCGACAGCGAGACCTCACATGCGGACGTCACCCATTTTTTGTTTGCGTCTCGTTTGAGATCGATGCTGCCCGCATCAAGTCCGAGACTGCGGTTGAGCCCTGTGCATAGCACCTGCCACGCAAAGTATCGCTGCGCTCTGACCTGTTCGTTGTTCGTTTCATCCAGTTCTTTCTGCCGTTCCTGCGGCTTGACCGGCCGGTATACGACCGCATCGGGCTGCAGCGCGATATACACGTCAAGCACCGGAATGCTCTGCCAGAATGCGCGTACGGAATCCACCTGCTCGCTCGCTTTCTTCCCGAACACGCAGCCATTGACAAAATGCTCACAGTTGTTCTTGAGAATATCGTACCCGCCTTTGCCGACCTCTTTCCTTGCGCGTTCGATGACTTCCTTTGCGGGCGCGGCCTTCAGCCGTTCCGTGAGCGAAAGAGAGGCGACCTCCAAAAAACCGCCCTTGCAGAAACCGGCAAGGTCGGAGACGCATACGCGGATATCCGCGTCGAGCAGCGAATGCGCCGCGTCGGGCGTCGGCCCGAACTGAATGATCTCTTCGTCGCTTGCGTAGATCCCGTAATGATAGAACTGACCCGCGAGCACGCGCACGATGTCGCCGGGACGCGGGTCATTGAGCTTCCATTTCATGCCTTAAGCTTTCGTTCGATGTAGTTTGCAACATCCCCGACCGTCTTGAAATCGCCGAAGCTGACGTCGTCCATGCGGATGTTGAACATCTCCTCAATCGCTATTGCGATGTAGAGAATGCCGACCGAAGAAAGCCCCAGATCGGTGTTCAGGTCGGAGGCCTCGGTCATTGCTTCGAGCACCGCGGGATCCTGCACGGTCAGTTCCGCGATCTCTTTGAGCTTTTCGATGATTTCCTGCCGGTTCATTTCTGATTCCTCAAAATTTTCATGCTCGGGCTGCGCTTGAAATCGGTATCGCGGATGACGATCTTCGATACGCGCTGATACGTCGGCAGCGTGCGGTTGACCGCGTTGAGCTGCTCACGAAGATATGCGATCGGATCTTCCAAGCCTTTCGACAAAAGCACCGTGTTGCGCGGGACGACCTCGAGCATGAGTGCATCGCCGTCGGCCGAAACGAGCGAATCCTGCACGGTCTCAAGCTCGTTGAACTTGGCTTCGACCTCCGCCGGCGAGACGTTTTCGCCGTTGGACAGCACGATGACTTCCTTGGTGCGGCCGGTGATGTACAGGTATCCGTCCGCATCGAAGCGCGCAAGGTCGCCGGTCTTGAACCAGCCGTCCTCATACGCCGCCGCATTGTCCTGCGGATTGATGTAGCCGTCCATCATGTTCGGTCCTTTGAGCCACAGCTCGCCGTCGACGATCTTCAGCTCCTGACCGGGGAACGGCAGACCGACCGATTCGGGGCGGTTCAGGTTGTCGGGATTGCCGGAGACGAGGTTTGCGCTCTCGGTGAGCCCGTAACCCGGATAGAGCTCGATGCCCAGCTTGTGATACTCGCGTACGAGATACGGCGCAACGGCCGCCGCACCGCAAATGACAGTCTTCAGCGAATCGCCGAGCATATTGCGTTTGAACTGTCTCGACAAATTCAGCGCCATCTCCGCCAGCGCCGGAACAACGACCCATACGGTGGGACGGAACACGGCGATCTCGCGGAACATGTCTTTCGTATTTCTGCAGATGTGTATGACGCTGCCGGTATAGAGCGTACACATGAGGTTGCGGATCAGGCCGAATACGTGCGTCAGCGGCAGCACGAGGAAGTACCTCTGATCGAAGATCTCTTTGATGCCGTAGCAGCCGTACTTCGTACCGGTCATCACCGCGCCGTTCGAAAGGATTGCGCCCTTGCTCTGACCGGTCGTACCGCCGGTGAACATGATCACGCAGGGATCTTTGGCTTCAACCTCAATCGCGTCCGTCGGCTCGGCTTCGGCGTCTGTACCGATCACCGGCACGGGCATCTGCTCGGGCAGGTTTGCCGAAAGCGTTGCGTCCGCGACCAAAAGCTTCAATCCGAACATGCGGGAAAGGCCCGCAACAGCCGCGCCCGGAAGCTGCGGCGGAAGCAGCGCGGCAACCGCGCCGCCGGTCACGATGGCAAGATACGCAGCTGCAAAGGCGCAGCCGTTCGGCGCATACAGACCGACGCGATCGCCTTTTTTGACGCCCTGTTGCTGCAATGCGCCGCGAAGCACAGCTGCGCGCGCTTCGAGCTCGGCATAGGTCAGCGCCGTTTCGCCGTCTTCCACTGCAGGACGATCGGCGTATTTTTGTACGCTGTCGTTCCACATGGCGGAAACGCTTTTCCAGTCGACGATCTTTGCATAGGTTTCAGGATCGGTGTACTGTTCAAACATGATTCTTTCCTCCGTTTTTCTTGGTTGCTTCCATTAAGCTTTTGAGCTTCAGTTCTGTTTCGTGGAGCTGCTCGGTCAGCCGGTTGATGTCCCTGAGCGTTGCGCGTTCGCCCGTTTCATTCTGCATTCGAATCGGTTCGCCGACCACATAGCATTGCCGGTTATACCAATGCGCCCGCTGATCGATATAGATCGGCACGATCGGCGCGCCGGCCTTCTGTGCCATCAGCACCGCGCCGGACTTGAACACGCGCACCGATTCCTCATTTCCGGTATTGATGCTGCCCTCGGGGAAGATCGTCACAATCTCTCCGTCGTCCAAGGAATCCGTGACCGAGCGGAATGTGGCGAAGTTGAAGTTTTTCTTGTCTACCTCGATCGCCCGCACGAGATGCAGGAAGAATCCGAGCGTCTTGTGCCGGAACAGATCGGACGTTGCGACAATGCGCATGCGCCGGTACCACACTGCCACCATGATGTACATGGGATCTAAAAAGCTGTCGTGATTGGACGCGACGATCGCTCCGCCTCTGATCGGCTGCTTTGCGCGTTCGTTTTCGTAGTACCATTTCGGCCGCAGAAAGAGAAACACGCTCGGCGCAGCCAGCACCCGCGCAACGTCTACAAAGGTGTATTTCCATGCGAGAAGCTTCGCTCGCTTACGCTTGTTCCCGTTCAAGTTCCTGCCCCAATGCGATCACCCTTTGCCGTACCGTTTCGGTGATGCGCTCCAAGTTTGTTTTTTCATCCGCATCCGGATTCCACATCGCACGAACGTCAATCGGCGTACCGATGCGCACGCGCGCGCGTTTTTTCTGAAAATAGCTGCCGTTCGTATACACCGGAATGACCGGCGCGCCCGATTCGAGCGCAAGATAGAACGGACTCGTCTGAAACGGCAAAGGCCGTTCCTCCCCCGGCCGCGCAAGCCGCGCCTCCGGGAATACGCACACCACGCCGTCCTTTTCGAGGATCGCCAACGACTTCTGCACAAAGCCCATGTTGTGCGAATCGCGATCCACATAGATGCCGCCCATGCCCTTCAAAAACGGCAGCGGGATCACTTCCAGATAACTCAGGCCGAACAGGATCACCAGAACGCCTGTGACAATGTTCACGACCTGACGGTGCCGCTGCAGGAACACATTCAGCGACCCGAAGAACAGCCCCATCAGGCAATACACCACAGTAAAGCCCA
>CALFIV010000249.1 GCA_937877295.1 uncultured Clostridia bacterium | reverse complement strand
CGACCTCGGCGGGCATATCGATCAGCGCAAAGATGCGCTCCGCGCCCGCAAGCGCCAGAAGAATCGAATTAAACTGCTGCGAGATCTGACTGATGCGGTTTGCAAACTGCCGGATGAGCTGTAAAAACGCGATCAGCACGCCGCCCTGCACCAGAAACTCCTGATGCCTGGCAAACCATGTTCCCTCCAGCAAAAACGACTGCCCCGGCGTAGGCGCTGCAAGCAGCACGCCGACGGTGCAGGTGATTGCATAGAAGATATGGCTGAGATTGTTCATCAGCGGGCCGACGATGTTTGCGTACGTGTTGGCGTTGGTCGCGACGCGGCAAAGCTCGTCGTTGTGCGTCTTGAACACGGCCTCGGATGCTTCCTCGTGGTTGAACACCTTGACGACCTTCTGGCCTTCCATCATTTCCTCGACGTAGCCGTTGACCGTCGCCACCACGCGCTGCTGGCGCACGAAGTTCTTGCGGCTTCTGCCGCCGACGACGCGCATGACATAGAAGATGCACACGCCCATGCAGATGATGATGAAGAACAGCGGAATCGACAGATAGATCATCATGCCGATATACGCGACGAGCGACGTCACCGAGATCAGCATCTGCGTGAACGAGTTCTGCAAGAGCTCGCGGATCGCGTCGGTGTCATTGGTGAAATAGCTCATCAGCTCGCCGTGCGTATGCCCGTCGAAGAACGCGATCGGAAGCGACTGCATCTTTTCGAACATTTCCTTACGCACCGCACACAGCACGCGCGCCGAAATGGAGAGCATCAGGCGGTTCAGCAGATAGTTCGTGACGACGGCGATCAGATACAGCGCCGCCATTGCGATCAGCAGCGCGATATATTTTGCCATATCCGCGCTCACACCCTGCTCCAGAACCGCAACGAGCGGGTCCATCATATAGTACGTGGCGGTCGTTGCGGCGGAATACGCAATGATCGACAGAAGCGCGAGCAGCAGAAGTCCCACGCTGTTTTTATAGTACCGGAACAGGCGCAGAAGCGTTTGCAGCGGCTTTTCCGCCCGCTTTCCGCCCATCTTGCTGTTCATGGAAGATCCTCCCGGCGGCATTACGCATTCGCCTCCTCTCTGACCTGCGATTCATAGACCTCGCGATAGATGACGCTTCGTTTCAAAAGCTCGTCATGCGTGCCGACGTCGGAAATCGTGCCGTGCTCCATGACGATAATCTGATCCGCGTTCATGATCGACGTGATGCGCTGCGCAATGACGATCTTCGTCATGTCCCGGATCGACGCCAGTCCCTCGCGGATGTGCCGCTCGGTGGCGGTGTCGACCGCGCTCGTCGAATCGTCGAGGATCAGAATCTTCGGCTTCTTCAGGATCGCGCGGGCGATGCAGAGCCTCTGCTTCTGTCCGCCCGAAACATTGCTGCCTCCCTGCTCCAGTTGATAATCATATCCGCCTTTCTTTTCTTCTATGAACGAATCCGCCATTGCATTTGCGGCAGCCTCTTTCATTTCTTCGTAAGTGCCTTCCTCATTGCCCCACAGCAGGTTTTCCTTTATGGAGCCCGAAAAAAGAACATTCTTCTGCAACACCATTCCGACACCGTCCCTTAGATTCACCAAGGAATAATCCCTGACATCGATTCCGTCCACAAGTACCCTGCCTTCATCTACGTCATACAGCCTGGGGATCATTGAAACAAGCGTAGTCTTGCCGCTTCCGGTCGACCCTATTATTCCCACATCTGTTCCCGGCTCGATCTTCAGTGATACGTTATTGAGTACGGCCTCTTCGGAATTCTTATAATATCTGAAGGTAACGTTTTCAAATTCAATACTGCCCTTGGTTACCTTTTTGTCCTTGCAGGCGGCATTCTCATCGGTAATGTCTACTTTGGTATTCAAAACCTCATTGATACGTCCCAGAGATGCCAATGCTCTTGATGACTGCATAAATATCATTGCTACCATAATCATCATGATGATAACATCGCTTCCACCGATAACGTCCGGAATGTTAGTATGGAATGCCTCATCAAGTATCGGCTGAATCATATGGGTTGACATCCAAGGGAATGCAAAGCACATGATGACGA
>CALFIV010000248.1 GCA_937877295.1 uncultured Clostridia bacterium | reverse complement strand
TGAGCTTCATGCCCGCCGCGATGCCCGCGAGGTAACGGCCTTCATAGATCGCCGCGAACGCATTGTGATAGTTCGGAAGATTCTCGGTGTGTGCCTTGGTGCCGGTGGAATGGCAGAACTGCACATTGGGATATTCCTTTGCGGCCTGGATCATGAAGTCCTCATGACCGAAGCTGTCCGCAAAGACGGCGATGCAGCCGTTCTCCGCCATGTCCGCAGCGGTATCATAGCATTCCTGACCTTCGGGGATGTTGGTCTTGATGACATAATTCGTGATGCCGAGCTTTGCGCAGGCTTCCTTCGCTGCATTGATGAAGTTCAGGTCGTAGGTGGAGTTCTCGTCGTGCAGGCAGATGAAACCGACTTTTACGCTGGACAGATCTGCCGCTTCATTTCCGTTGTCTGGGGTGACATTCTGCTGACCCTCTGCGCAGGCAACCAGCGCGGATACCATCAACAGACACAGAACGATGGTCAAAAATCTCTTCATGTTTCCCTCCGTCATCATTTTTGTTTTTTGTGAAAATACAAAATTTTCAACATCTATATTGTAACGGTTCATTTCCCTTTCGTCAAGAGAAAACAGCCTGCCGAACCGGACAGACTGCGTAAAATTCGCGTAAATGATATATTATGTTTTCTTTTTTGCGCAGGCATAGAGACCGTCGATCTCTTCCTTTGCAAGGTAGCGCCATTGGCCGGGCTTGAGATCGCCGAGCTTCAGATTGCCGTACTGCTCGCGCTTTAAGCGCAGCGTGCGGTGTCCCACCGCTTCCAGCATGCGCCGGATCTGACGGTTGCGGCCTTCGTGGATCGTAATCGAAAAAGCCGTGCCGCCTGTGGTGGAACGGCGGATATTGGCGATCTTGGCAGGCGCGGTCAGTCCGTCTTCGAGTTCCACACCGTTGGTGAGCTTTGCAATCTCCGTTGCGGACAGCGTGCCGTCGCATACGACGCGGTACGTCTTTTCCACACCGAAGCGCGGATGCATCAGAAGGTTACAAAGCTCCCCGTCGTTGGTCAGAAGCAGCAGCCCTTCGGAATTGAGATCAAGCCGCCCGACATTGTAGAGCCGATACGGCAGCTCGGATATGAACGCCTGCACCGTCTTGCGTCCCGCCTCGTCGCTTGACGTGGATACCACGCCGCGCGGCTTGTAGAGCATCAGCACGACGCGCTGCTCCTGTACGCGCAGCGGCTTGCCGTCCAGCCGCACCTCATCCGATTCCTCCACAGACATGCCGAGGACGGCCGGGATGCCGTTGACCATGACCCGTCCGTCCAGTATGATCTGTTCGCAGGCGCGGCGCGAAGCCACGCCACAGTCCGCCAAATATTTTTGCAGTCGCATACGCCCCTTGCTCAGTCCCAAAACGCCGAGACCGTCCTCCGTAAAACATCGAAAAATCCGAGTGTATCCACCGTCTCCGCCGCAACGACCGGGATCGTACGCACCGGTTCGCCGTTCAACAACAGCGTAACCGTGCCGATCGTGTCGCCCGCAGAGATCGGTGCTTCGAGAAGCGGCGGCAGATCCGTTTCAAACGTCAGCCGCTCGTCCGCATCGGTTTTCGTCGGATACAGTATATCCGAAATCGGCGCGGCAGACAATGCTTTTTTTGCGCCGTTTTGCACGGGAATCCAAAAAACCGTGTTCCGGTCCAGCAGGGATGTTGCGCGGTAACGTGCAAAGCCGGAATCCAGCAACGATTTTGCCGTGTCCCACATCGTCGGGCAGTTTAACAGCGCGCCGACCAGCTTCATGCCGCCGCGCTCCGCCGCAAAGACGAGGCACTTGCCCGCGGCCTTCGTATAGCCGGTCTTGACGCCGATGCCGCCTTCGTACTCCCAGAGCAGGCGGTTCTTGTTTTTCAGCGTGCGCAGCGTGTCGCCGGTCGTTTCATAATAGCGCGTTTTGACGATCTCCGAAAAAACCGGGTTTTCCAGAGCCGCCGCGCCGAGCAGCGCAAGGTCGTGCGCGCTTGTATAATGCGCCGCATCCGGCAGTCCGTTCGGGTTTACAAAATGCGTATCGAAAAGACCGAGCTCCGCCGCGCGTGCGTTCATGCGCTCGACAAACGCCGCTACATTGCCGTCCAGATAACAGGCGATCGCTACCGCCGCGTCGTTGCCCGAACGCAGCATCAGCCCGTAGACGAGGTCTAATAGCGGCATCAATTCGCCTTCTTTGAGATACATCGAGCTGCCCTCGGCGGTCATCTCATCGGTGAATTCCACCACGCGGTTCTCCTTATCGGCGATCTCCAGCGTGATCAGCGACGTCATGATCTTCGTCGTCGACGCCATCGGCAATCGCTCGTCGGGGTTATCAGAGAGCAGTACCTCGCCGTTATCGGCGCAGTACAGTACGAATGCCCGCGCGGAGGTGCTTACAGATTCGGCATGCACTGTCACACAAAACCCGCACATCAACGCAAAAGATCGGAAGAGCGT
>CALFIV010000247.1 GCA_937877295.1 uncultured Clostridia bacterium | reverse complement strand
CCGAGCAGGTTGCCGATGCTCTGCGGGCTGAGATCGTTGAGCGTGATCTTGACCTTCTTCGGGTACACACCATCGACGACGGTGACGCCTGCGCCGACCTGACGATCCATGCCGATCGGCATGTTCTTACCGGTGCCGGTTACGATGCCGTATTCGAGACCGTTTGCAAGCGCCTCAGCCAGAACTTCGCGGACGAACTTATCCAACCATTCCGGCCCGAGATCGAGCATCGCCTTGACGATCGGCAAAAATGCGGTGAGCTTGAAAAGCTGCGTGTTGACTTTCGCGAAGCCAGCAAGCAGCTCGGTGACAATCTGCGCATTCAGGTCGCCCCATACCGCTCTCTGATAGCCGTTCGAACTCGTGATGATCTCGACCGCACCACCGGACGGACGGAAATTGATCTTGGAAAGCAGCGGGTGATTCGTCTGCAGTTCCTCGAAAACGGCGTCGATCGTCGTCTTCGGAAGCGTCAGTTCCGCACTCGAAAGCGCCTGCTTCGGATCCGCGGACTTCATCGCCTTCAGAACGCCGTCATAGAAGCGGCGCTCCTCGGATGTCAGCTGACGGACGCCGCGCTCCGCAAGGATCCGCGCATCCGTTTCGTTCCTGGTCTCCTCATATTCGGCCCTGACGTCGTCCGCCACGCTTTCCATGAGTTCATCGATCGCGGCAACGAAGTTTTCCTCGCTGTTATCCTTGATCGCCTGCATCAGCTTGACACGGATCGCGTTGCGCGCTTCAAGCTTCTTGTCGTTGTTGATCATTGCCATTTGTTTTCTCTTTTTCCTTTCTTCGGTGTTTTTATTGATGAGAAAACCGGGCGAAAAGACCGCCCGGCTTTGGTTCCTGTTCGGTTTTTTTCGGTGCGGGCTCACCGCTCGCCGTTTCCGTCTGCGTGCCTCCCGTCTTGACCGTAGACGTTTCGCACGTTCCGGTCTCGATAATCTGACGGAGCGATGCCGCGAGCGAGCGGTGCGTTTCGATCCGCTGCTCCATGTGCTTATTTATCTTCTGCACAACCTCTGACGCTTCGGTCATATTCGCGTCGCGCTGCTCGATCTCGTCGCACAGGCCGAGCTCGAAGCATCTCTCTGCGGTCAGCCAGGTTTCCGCGTCCATCAGCTCGGACAGTGTCTCTTCGTCCAGTTTGTCGCCCGCTTTATCGAGATACGCGGTCTTTCCGGCACCGTTGATAACGTCGAGATCATCCGCTGCCTTGCGGATATCCGCACTATTTCCGTAGATACCCCACGCCATATTGTGAATCATCATCATCGCATTCCGCGGCATGATGATCTTGTCGCCCGACATGGCGATGACCGACGCGATCGAACAGGCGAAGGCGTCGATATAGACGGTCTTGTTTGCCGGATGGCGGCGGAGCAGGTTATAGATCGCGTTACCTTCAATCACGTCACCACCCCAACTGTTGATGTGAATGTTGATATGCGTGACGCCTTTGTTCTCGTCGAGGACTTTCCGGAAAGCGTTTGCGCTGTTCTCGGATTCTTTGAAGGTGTGCTCGCTGAAGTCATAGGTCAGATTTTCGACGCATCCGTACACATAGATATCAAGGATATCCGGCTTTTCAGCGTCCTGTCGAATCTCCCACATCCTTTTGTAGCTCATTTTACATCTCCTTTCTCATCTTCAAGCGCTCGGGCACTGTTCTCCATTGTGCCGATGTTCTTTGTCAGATAGTGCTTGTCCGCCCACGGTTCCGGAATCGGTTCGTCACCGGTTGCACGACGGATGTCGTTGATACAGTACGCGGCGGATCCGACGATCTTTTCGATCGCCGCGGCATTTTCGAAGATGTCATAATGCATGATGCTTGACGTATCGATCCGAAGGTATGTGCCGGCGCGCCAATCGTCATAGCTGTATCGTTTCCGGTTGATCTCCTCGGAGATCTGATCGGCGACGGCGTCCATCGTCGTCAAAAAGCGCATGTTTGCATCTTTCGTGCTTTCGACTTTTCCGCCGATCAGCACAATCGGGATTCCGAACGCGAGAAATGTCATGTCAAAGATATCGTCGATCATGCTCCGGACGTCTCGTGTTCCGGATCCGCCCGCCGATCCGCTGACATTTTCATATTTGTACCCGTTGAACTCCGGCAGCACCGCACCGGACGTCTTTAGAAACGGCTTAAACTGATCATTGATCAGCTTACGGAATTTCTTTTCCTTTTCACCGTCACCGCCCTCGACGTTGTCGATGTGAACCTTCCAATGCTGCCCGTTTTTCCATGTTTCGGAGTTTGCGAGAGCATTGAGCAGCTTTTCGAAGCAATAGTTCAGACCGTCGATGATCACCCGCATGTTTTGATTGTTCAGCCGGATATGCAGCACGTCTTCTTCGAGAAATGTTTTGTT
>CALFIV010000246.1 GCA_937877295.1 uncultured Clostridia bacterium | reverse complement strand
CCGTTCATATCTGCACGGATTACTTCGACGGTTCGATCAACCGAATCGCCGCGCAGGCACTGGGCCCGAGAAGCATCAAAAAAGCGCTGCTGTACGCGCTGTTGGAGCCGACGGCCGGGCTTGCCGCTTTCGAAAAAGCCGGAGATTTCACAAGACGGCTCGCATACAGCGAAGAAATGAAAACGCTTCCCTTCGGTCTCGTATGGGATATGTACTGCGAACGCTGCGGCGTTGCGGGCAGAGATTGGGTCGAGCACGTGTTTCAGTAGTCGTTCCGCCTTTGCGGCGAACGGTTTTCCCGACATAAGGTTCAAAATTAGAGGAAATGAGTATGACAGCAGGAAAAACCGAATGGATCATCCCGGATATGTTCTGGCCGGTCGCCGACAACGGCATCTATACGAGCCATGAAGCCATCTGCGTTCTCAACGTGACCGACGAGCCCTGTCAGGTCGGCATTCGTTTTTACTTTGAGGATCGGGAGCCCGCGGAATGCGAAGAGATTCTTTGCGGCGCGCGCAGAACAAAGCATATCCGCTCGGAAATGATGAAACTGAAGGACGGCGGCGACGCACCGCGCGGGACGCCCCTCGCAGCCGTTGTTACGTGCAGCGTTCCCGCCATCGTGCAGTATACCCGCGTGGACACGACGCAGGAACCGCTCGCGATGATGACGACGATCCCATTCTAATATCATGCATCAGATAAGGAACGGCTACGCCGTTCCTTACGGTTAGGAGTTAAGATGCAATATTTCATAGGTTTGGACAACGGCGGAACCGTCACAAAGGCGGCGCTGATCGACCGTAACGGAAACGAGATCCATACCGTCGGCATGCCGACCAAAGCGCTGACCCCCCATCCCGGTCATATGGAACGCGATATGGACGAAATGTGGGAGGCCAACTGCACGGTGATCAGAACCCTTCTGCGGGAAACCGACGTACAGCCGTCCGAGATCGCTGCGGTCGGCGTCTGCGGACACGGGAAAGGTCTGTATCTCTGGGGAAAGGACGAAAGGCCTGTGCGCTGCGGGATTCTCTCATCGGATAACCGCGCCTACCTGTTCCCGCAGAAATGGAAGGCCGACGGCACAGAGCAGGCTGTCTTTGCGCGGTCTTTTCAGCACATCATGGCCTGTCAGCCGGTCGCTCTGCTTGCATGGCTGCAAGAGAATGAGCCGGGCGTTCTGGAGAAAACCAAGTGGGTCTTCGCGTGCAAGGATTATATCCGCTTCCGTCTGACGGGAGAAGCCCGCGCGGAACTGACGGATTATTCCGGCGCGAACCTCGTCAATCTGCGCACAAAGCAGTATGATCCCGAGCTGCTGAGCCTGTTTGGTCTGGAATCGGTTCTGGAAAAGCTCCCGCCTCTGTGCGCGTCCACGGATATTTGCGGTCGCGTCACCGCCGAAGCATCCGAAAAATGCGGATTGGCCGAAGGGACGCCCGTGATCGGCGGTATGTTCGACATTGACGCGTGCGCGCTCGCGCTGGACGTCGTCGACAGTTCCCACATCTGCATGATCGCCGGGACCTGGTCGATCAACGAATATCCTTCCCCCGCGCCCATCCTCGACGGCAGCGTGGAAATGAACTCCCTGTTCTGCCTTTCTCCGTATTATTTGGTTGAAGAAAGCTCCGCGACCAGCGCCGGCAACAACGAATGGTTTGTCAAAGAGCTTCTTCCGGAAGTCAAACAGGAAGCGGAGCGGACAGGAAAAACCGTTTATGATGTCATGAACACCTGGGTGGAACAGCTCCCGCCGGAGGAGTTCGTCCCGATATTCCTGCCGTTTCTGATGGCGTCCAACATCCATCCCAATGCAAAAGGCAGTTTGATCGGTCTGATGTCCGCGCATACCCGCAGACATATAGTACGCAGCGTCTATGAAGGGATTGCGTTCTGTCATCGCTATCATTTGGAAAAGTTGCTCAAAACACGCAGCGCCCTGCCCGAAAGCATACGGCTTGCAGGAGGCGTTACACGGTCTGCCGTGTGGACGCAGATGTTTGCCGACGTCATGCAGCTGCCGATCGAACCGGTCGAGGTGCAGGAAGCGGGCGCACTGGGCTGCGCAATTGCGGCTGCCGTCGCCGTCGGAAACTATCCGACGCTGGATGCCGCCGCGGCGGCGATGTGCAAACTTTCCCAGCGGGTGATGCCGGATTCGTCCAAAAAACAGATCTACGACAGAAAGTACGCGCTGTACAGGAAAGTGATCGATTGTCTGGATCCGCTTTGGAATGACATGCAGGCACTCGTCAAAGATTGAAGGGTCACGCAGCAGATCGCCGGACAACCCGGTTTGTGTATCCGAGAAGGGCTCGTCCCTTCTCTTTTTTGAAAATTCTCCTTTACAATCCGAACCTTGCTGCGCTTACGCGTTCTTGTGCATGTGCCGGACCCTGCCGGAAACAATCGCCTGCGATCGCGTTCAAGCCCCTTGTGCGATAGACGATATCGCTTCATTCATCATTTCAGATCATATACCCACCGATCACCGTCCTGCCGATAGAAGAACTCGCTGAAATCATCCTCGGTAAAAACACGGATCATATCCTGCATATCAAGGGACAATCGGAGGCTTGGGAGACGATCCATCTCTGTCCGCCAAACCTCGCCCTCATTTGACGATTGCAACGTGCCGTCAAACCGGTCCGTTTTATAGAGCAGTACGACATATCTGCATTCATTTTCGACCCAATCTTTGATTCCGCATAATTGGGGCGCGCAGACATCCAAGCGCTACCGTGTGCGGTACGCAATTTGCGAAAACGGCAAGCGAATCCAGCGAAACAAGTCGTTTTCAACCGCCCGGAAAGCAAAGGAATATGCTGCAAGAGTCGAACACGAAATCGACACCGGACAGTATTCCTATACCAAGGGACGTACGCTAGCCGACGTGCTGAACGAATGGCTGGAGGTGTATTGCGTACACCTCCGTCCGAACGCTCTGGCTGACATGAAGACGGCGGTTCGGGGACATCTGATCCCGCATCTCGGAAATGTACCGTTGGAGAGCGTGACGATCGGCATGATACAGAAACTGTACAACGATATGATGAAAACGGAATGGAAGCCTGCCGTTTACAAAGAAGTCAAAGGACTGCAAGTATTGGTAAGCCCGGCGAAAACGTACAGCGCCAAGACGGTCCATAACGTACACTCCGCATTGAAGCAGGCTTTGGATCAGGCGGTTCGGACGAATCTGATCTCCCGCAATCCCTGCGCCTATGTGCGCCTGCCGAAGAAGGAAAGCATCGATTACGTGATCCCTTCCCCGGAACAGCTCTCCGCGCTTTTGAAAGAGCTCGGGGATCATCCGACCTATTATCCGATCCTCATCTGCGCGATGCTCGGCTGCCGCCGCGGGGAAGCGCTCGGGTTGCAATGGCAGGATATTGATTTCAAGCAAAACACGATCCATATCCGCCGCGCCTTTATCTACAATTCTTTGATGCAGAAGAACGAGATCGGCGAGCTAAAGACAAAGAACAGCAGGCGCGTGCTGCCCTTGCCGGAAATGTTGAAGGCAGAATTGCTGAAGTTGAAGGAACATGACAAACAAATCTGCGAATATCTGGGAATCGAGATCCCGTATCTGTGCATCAACGACGCCGGGCAAATACTGACGCCGAATCTATGTTCCCATCACTTCCAGCAGGCGGCGAAGAAAGCGGGTTTGAAGGGTATGCGGCTGCACGATCTCCGTCACACCGTCGTGACCTATATGCTCGACGCAGGCGAGAACCTGAAAACCGTGCAGGAGTTTGTCGGTCATGCCGATCCGGGCTTTATGCTCCGGCAATACGCGCACGTTCTGGAGCAAAGCAAGAAACGCGCGAGCGATACGCTGATGCGGACGCTGTTCGGGCAGAAAGTGTGATAAAAATCGTCAAAATGATATGGACGTCTCGCAAGAGGCGTCCATTAGTTTGAAAAAACTGTGTCCACTTTGTGTCCAGTTTGGGAAATGAGCACAAGTTGAGATAGAAAAAAGCCCCAAAACACAGAGGTTTTTGGGGCTTTCTTTGGAGGCGCCACCCGGAATCGAACCGGGGATAAGG